>JANOZG010000490.1:0-9347 GCA_031429275.1 Planctomycetota bacterium | reverse complement strand
GATCCTCGACATAGACGCCGCTTAGGTCTCCATGATTGGCCGGGACGCCGAAATGATAATCGAAACCGATTTCCAGGGGCCCCGGCTTGAGTTCCTTCGTGAAGTCGCAGCGTTCGGCAGTGCCGTAACCAAGATGCCATTTGCCAACGGCGGCGCAGTTGTATCCCTGCGTCTTCAGCATCGATGCCATTGTCAGTCGCGTAGTCTCGATATGCAGCGGCGCGGTGGTGCCGAGTACTTCGCTCTTGAGAGATGTTCGCCAGCAGTAGCGTCCTGTCATCATCGCATATCGAGTCGGTGAACAAACGGACGATGTCGTGTTGGCGTCAGTGAAGCGTCGCCCTTCATTTGCAAGACGATCGATATTGGGCGTCCGTACAAGTTCAGGATTCGCTCCGTAGCATCCAACGCTGCCCCATCCCAGATCATCGGTCAGGATGACCACGATGTTTGGTCGCGTTACTGCTGCCGGTTCACCAGCTTGCAAGGTTGCTGCGGCCAGTCCCAGAAGGACAATTGTTCCGAAACCGAGCATTGTTCGATAGGGCAATTTCATAGCTGGTGTCCTTCAGAGTAATACGGCAAGTCTGTGCGAAGTGTGATCGCAATATGCCGGTGAAACAAGTCGTTTGGTTGCGGAGATCGATTTCGCAATAACGACAGTCACACTTCAGCCCTGACAAAATGCGCAACTTCTAATGCCGGAGGCGGCAGCGACCACTGCCGTCGACTCCGGCTCAGGGTTAAATAATTTCCTGCTCAAAGCCTCTCTTTGGCCGCGCGAAGTGAAATTGAAGTAGGGTGTGTCAAGCGGAAAGATGTCCTGCCGACGCACCAACACTCGCTCCAACGCGCTTGACACACGCTACGATTTTCTGGGGAACCTCCGGGGTTTCGGGATGCGCCCTCCAACCCCGGCCACCCCGCGTGTTCAGGCAGACGATTGCCTACCGAGCGTTACAAGCTGCGCAGATATGCATCGAGGTCTGCCAGATCGCTTGGCTGCGTGCCTTTTAACAGACCAGCGGGCATCAACGAATTGCGTTGCTGGACTTTATTCTCCATATCGGCTGCTTCGATACGATATGTCTTGTGTTCCGCATCTCGCAGCAGAATTCCATCGACGGACTCGTAGACGATCAATCCCGTATAGATCTTGCCCGCCGTAGTCTCTATCGAAGTCGTCTGATAACGTGGCGAGATGTCCCGATTCGGTTCCACAATTGCGGCAAACAAGTCATTGCGAGTGAATCGTTTTGTGACACCTTTAAGATCTGGTCCCAATGCCTGACGGCCACCATGGCAACGAGCACAGGCAAGGCGTTCAAAAAGTCGACCGCCATTTTCGGCGTTTCCGGCTTCCCAATTGACAGTGTCAAGACTGGAAAGAACCTCTTGGGCTACATCCGATGTTTGTGGTGGTCGGTAAGCGGGGTAACGCGTTTCAAGATACGTTTGCCAAAGACTCATTGCTTCCGGTTGCACACGATAACCTTCTTCGCCGAATGCAAACTGCTGAGATTGCAAAGTATTGTTTTCAAGCAATCGCATGACTGTCTCGCGAAGTTGAAACTCACGCTTGTCGTTTATCAAACGACGTGCCGCAGCCAGCAATTGGAATTGTTCGGCCGGTTCATTGCTGCGTGGTAATTTGACGAGAGCTTTCAAACAGGCTTCGACCGCATTCAATTGAGCCGACTCAAGCCCGGCAAGCAGAAGCTCTCGATCTTCTTTCGTGGCTCGATCTGCGATCGTGATCAGCACCGCGTCGCGAACAGAAAGGTTGTCCAGTTGCTTCCTAAGTAACTCCATGTGCTCCGGCAGCTTTGATTCGCCAATCGTAAAGACGACATCGTTTGACCATTTGTAGTCTGGATTCGCTGCGATGGTATTGACGATGCCTAAGATCGCTTTTGGAATTAAGCCCTGAGGAACCTGAGTCAAAAACAGCACATGACCAGGTTCGCCGAAACCCGGCTGTTCAGCGAGCAGCGTCGGCATAGCCGGATCGACTTTGCAAAGTGCCTGAAAGAGCTCGCCAATGCGATCATCCCAGTTCGTGTCCTGCTTCAGGCTGTACTTGCGAATCTTGATATCGATGCCAATCAAGGCTTTTGCCGTTGTCACACTTTCTTCATGTGAACGTTCGATTGCGAACTGACTAACGGCTGCCAGTCGATGAATGTCGTCTGCTGGAAGCGTGGAATCTGTAATGCTCGCCAACAGCCGAGAAAAGAGATCTCGATTCAGCGGGGCAGTCATAGCGACCAAGCGAATCAACTCATGATCCAGTTTCGAATCACCAGACGGAAACGCCGCTGCGACTTTTGTCATGATGGGATTGAGTTCGCGTTCAATGGACGACAACGACATCGCTGGCGCATAGCCGTCGAACATCACAGGTCGACCTTTAACCGGTCCCACATCACCCAACGTCATCTGCAGAATTCTCGCAGCGTCGTAGCGGTCTTCGGCCGGAGACGCGGCTGATGTCAAAATATTGGCCGCGACAACTGCTGACGGAGCACTTTGCAGTGCGGACCGCAGGCAACGGCCCATGTGAAACCACATCAGCGCGCGAGGATTGCCCACGAGGGCTTTTCCTAACGCATCACGATTCTCGTCCGTCATACGTGGTATCAACAAAGCCGCAGATAGTCGAACCTGGCGATTGTCGGATGCCAGCGCTTTGGCAATCTGCGGCCCGGTCAAGACAAACGAGGAACTGGAGGTTGCGGATGCCAGTGCTTCCAATGAGACGCGTTGCACGAATGGATCTTCATCGACAATCAACTTCCGCAGAATTTCAGTATCCGGCTCATCCGGACGACTGCGTCCTACGGCCCACGCTGTTCGAGCTCGGACAAGAGCAGATCCAGTTGCTGTCAGTTTTGCCGCCGTCGCACTGTCCAGTCCTCCGAACATTTCAACAAGAATTTCAATCGCCCGCATTCGTTCGGGAACGCGACGCGATTCCAGGAGCGCCGCCTGCCGAAAGACATCGACGCCAAGTGACTTCGCCAGTGGAACCCATATTGCTCGCGACCAGCTGCTGTTCGGTTGGGGCGCAGAAAGAACTTCGTTCAGTTTTTGAGTTGCCGCATCGGTGCGAATTACGGCTGGCGGCGTCAACGGTGCATCACAGACAATTCGGAAGACACTGCCTCGAGTTCCACGGCCACCGACACAGACGAACACACTGCCGTCAGGCGCCACTTCAATATCAGTCGGAGCGAACCCAAACTGATCACGCCCCTGGGCAAATACAAAGCCATCCCTCTTCCAACCCGCACCTTCCTGAGTTAACGGGACAGCCAGAATCCGCCCCAATGTCCAGTCCAGCGTCAGCAAGGCACCATGGTACTGCGACGGAAACTTGTGATGCTGATAACACGTGACTCCTGTTGGTGAACCTCGCCCGAATGTTGCCAGCACCGGAGGCATGTCAGGATAACTGCCCGGCCGTTTCAGCCCAGTTGTGACATAGCCGGCGTTCGAAAGGGGCAAGACGTGAAATACCTGAGTCGGCAAATACCACGGCAGAGAAATGTCCCGTTCATCGTCGCTGTCAAACGTGAAGAAATCGCCAGCACCGTTGAATGTAAAGTCATAGGCGTTACGAAATCCGTCACTGACAATTTCGCCTCCGGAAAGATCAGGTTTCAGTCGCAGTAATGCTCCAGAGACCGGGTTTTTGATCGGTGACGTTGGTGTAGTTGCATAAGATGCGGTGACACCGGCGAAGTTTCCGGCCATCACATACCACCAACCGTCTGGTCCTTTCTGGATCGAATGAACGTGATGTTCGCCACCTGCTGAGATTTTCAAAAACACCTGCGGCGGTCCGTCGGCAATATCGTCCTGATTGTCGTCGCGAAAAATCTGCAATCCCTGATCTCCAGAACACAACAAGCTGGAACCAAGAAAGAACATCCCCTGCGAACCTGTGGCTGGCTTATCCGTAAACTGTTTAAAGGCATCTGCGTAGCCATCATTATCGCTGTCTATCAGAATTCGTACGTAGCCTGGTCCGGAAACAACAACACGCCCCTTGGCGTCAATGGTCATGGAATGGACGTCGTGAGTCAGATCGTCATCGGCGTAGAGTTCGACGTGAAATCCATCGGGGACTCTGATGCCGCTGACGATGCCCTTCGCTCGCTCATCAGCGTGCAAAATGACTGACGACATCGCAAGCATGGCCGCCACACCAACGACCCAAGCCGCCCGCTGCTGCAGGCGAAGGTCGTTCCCCAAGGCCACAACAGCCATGAGATTCGTCAAAACATTCCGACGCATCTGCCATTCACTCCTTGAATTCTCGTCCCACATCTGCGGCGTGCGATCAAAATCTGTGACCTGTCACAAGTCTCATTTGAGTCGCCTACCGCGCCAGTCCATGGATTTAATCCGCTTTGGACTCCTCGTCTGGCGGCACGTGGCGACATGAACCGTCGAACCACGTGGCCCAGCATGATAATAGATGATGCCGTTTGATTGCATCCCCAGCATAAAACAGTGTTTTCAAAGAATTTGTAAGTCCCTCAGTGCTCAGATCGCTTTGAAAAATCAGAGATCCGGCCGGAGAACACGGTCGAAAATGCGTTTTCAGGAGAATAGCAGCCAATTGACAGTTTTCGAACACGGCGACTCGGCGGGCAAAGCACGTTAAGATTTACACATTGAAAACATTCATCCAAAAATCGTCGTCTCAGCAAACGTCTATGGCGATCGACACGCAGAGAACATCATGGCCACCGAACCTCTAAATCTTGAATCACAGATCTCCGAAATCGAACGCATTCGCACCAGATGCATCGCCGCTCGAGATACAGTGAACGCCATACGTCAGCGAATCAGAGAACTCGCAGATCAGGAAGCCGACCAGAAGGCGACAATTCAGGAACGCCATGAATCAGAACTTCGTGAAAAACTCGATCGGACAGCTCGTGAGTCTCGTGATCGACTTGCTCAATCTGAACAGGATATCTGCGGCGTCCGCGAAGCCGCCAGTGACGCTCGTGAGCAAAAGCTCGCTCACCTGGAAGCTGAGTTTAAGGACGACGTGTCGTCGATTCGTCAAAAACTGCAGAGTGAGCTATGGGTACTGCAGTCCGTCTGTGACGAATCAAACGAAGACACTCCAGTACGCGAAGCCGAACGCGAAAATGAGGTGTACCTGACACATAGGAAATTTGCTGAACAGCAGATCACCGACCTCGACGCGCGTGTTCAGTTTACAGAAAAATATCTTGAACACTGCCACGCGGGCATGGATGCAACTCGGCCCCCCGTCAACATCCAGATCAAAGGCCGCGATGCCAGTCGCGTGCTGGCGATGGAACAGGTTGACCTGGCGATGGCCGCGGCAGGAGCGGTCGATCGTCAAAATCTGCCGCAGTGGATTTGTGGCTTCAGGCTCTGGGGGCTGACGCTTCTGCTCTTCGTTGTCGTCGCCTCTGTTGCGACTGGTATTCGCGCGGACGTGCGATTGTTTCTCAATCCCGACCTGCAGAAACCAGACTGGCAGTGGTTAGGTGTCTCGTGCCTGATCGGGGCAGCGGTTGCCGTACTGTTCGGTACTGTGTTGCTGATGCTCGTTCAATCGCGACTGCGAGCTGGCTTTGAAGACGTGCTGCAGTATGCAGTAAATGCCAAAGCGGCCATCGAATATTGGACTCAACGAAGCGAACACGAGTTGAAAAAAATTGATGCGGCGGCCGAATCATGGAAAGTCGCCATGCTGCAACATCGTGATCAAAGCTCCGACAAGCTGCAAAACGCTGCCGATGGTCAAATCTCCAAACGCACGCAGGCGTATCATGAACAGCTCGCAAAATATGAAAAACAGTTTCAGGATCAGATTGCTGCCAGTGAGGCTGACTATGCACGACAGCAGGCAGCCGTCGAAAACTGGCGAGGGCAGGAGATCGCTCGAATTCATTCGACCCTGAAGTCGCAGCATGAAAAGGAACTCGCGGCGATGATTGCTCGCAACGCTGCTGAAGGACAAAAGCTGCAAGCTGACGAAGCAGCGATGATCGGTTATTGGAAGGCAGATGTCTCCGTGGCTCGTGAGCTGGCACGCAGCAGCCGTGAACGCGTAGTCACGTTTCCACGCTGGACACAGATGCGAAGTGCGAATTGGCAAGTGCCCACAAAACTTCCGGTGTGTTTACCAATCGGCGATCTACTTGCGACTCTGCCTACTCCACCGCAGATTGCGGGACAGGAGCCGGACGCGAATCTGTGCCTTGAATTGCCCGGTATCCTGAATTTTCCCCGCGACACATCCATCGCTGTGGAACACGATGCTGCAGGACGCGAATCAGCGCTGCAATTTGTGCGTTCAATTCTGCTGCGGTTGCTGACCAGCATCATGCCCGGCCGAGTCCAGTTCACGCTGATTGATCCTGTGGGCCTTGGTCAAAGTTTTTCCGCCTTGATGCATTTGGCCGACTTCGACGAGCTGCTGATCAGCAATCGCATCTGGACAGATGCCACTCAAATTCGCGATCGACTGCAAAAGGTCACCGAACATATGGAGAGCGTCTTTCAGACGTATCTTCGCAGCGAATTTGAAACGATTGAAGACTATAACGCTGCCGCAGGCGAAGTTGCGGAACCGTATCATTTCGTTGTTGTGGCAGGATTCCCGGCGGCGTTTACGGAAGAGGCCGCGCGCTATTTGACCAGCATCCTGACCAGTGGCCCGCGTTGTGGAGTCCATGCGATCGTCGCCTGGTCGCCAAATCAGCCAATGCCGCGTTCGTTTGATGTCAACGATCTGCACGAATGCTGCACGGAGTTTATCACCAAAGGCGGACAGGTCGTGCCAAAGCTGGCATTGTCCGCAGCGACGGAGTTCGAATCATTCGCGCCGCCGGAATCGGCCGACTATGTGAGTCTGGTGCGTGCCGTGGGTGAACAATCCAAACACGCGCGACGTGTGGAAGTTTCGTTTGCTCGCATCGCTCCGAAGGCGGAGCTGATCTGGAGTCAGAATTCTGCCGACGGCCTGGACATTCCAATCGGACGCGCCGGTGCGGCTCGTTTGCAGTTTATGCGATTGGGTCGCGGCACCAGTCAGCACGTTTTGGTCGCAGGAAAAACGGGTTCTGGTAAATCAACGCTGCTGCACATTTTGATTACAAATCTGGCTTTGTACTACAGTCCGGAGGAAATCCAGTTCTATCTGATTGACTTCAAGAAGGGCGTTGAATTTCGCACTTACGCCGCCAATAAACTGCCTCACGCGCGAGTCGTCGCTATTGAAAGTGATCGCGAGTTTGGCTTGAGCGTTCTCGAACGTCTGGACGAAGTCCTGCAGGAACGTGGTGAGTTGTTTCGTATTCGCGGCGTGCAGGATGTTCCATCGTTTCGTCGCCAGTTTCCCAAAGAACGCATGCCGCGACTGCTGTTGCTGATCGACGAGTTTCAGGAATTCTTCACGACAAAAGACCGGGTGTCTTCACGAGCCTCGCTATTGCTGGACCGTCTGATTCGTCAGGGCCGAGCGTTCGGAATTCACGTGCTGCTGGGTTCGCAGACGCTGGGTGGAGCATACTCACTGGCTCGCAGCACCATGGGACAGGTCGCCGTTCGAATTGCATTGCAGTGCAGCGAAAGCGATGCGCATTTGATTCTAAGCGAAGAAAACTCGGCCGCGCGTTTGCTGACACGTCCGGGGGAAGCGATCTACAACGACGCCAACGGCATGGTCGAAGGCAATCATCCGTTTCAGATCGCATGGCTGGATGAAGCGCAACGCGAATCCATGATTCACGCAATGATACAGCGACCTGATTATCACAGCAGTTCCGAAAATCGGATGATCGTTTTTGAAGGGAACGTCGCTCCCAGCATGGAGCTTTGCAGTCCGCTTAACGCATGGCTTTCCAGCACTCCGGACGCGACGCGACACTTCGTCGATACGTTGCCCGCATGGATCGGCGAACCCATTTCCATCGCTGCGCCGATGTGTGTGGAATTCCGTCGATCCGGTGGTCAAAACGTTTTGATTGTGGGGCAGGAAAGTGATTTGGCTGACACGATTCTGGCGTCAACGATCGTCAGCTGGTCAGTCGGATCTGCAGGCGAATCAAGTCATCGCACATCAAGAATGACGCTGATTCATGACGGCCGTGACCGTGCATCGCAGACTCGCTTTGCGGAAACTTTTTCGCCTGATGTCGCTGAGCGGTTTCGTTTAACAGAAGCAAGAGAGGCAGAGGCAATTGTTTCGGAATTCTGGCAGGAGATGACGACGCGTGAAAACGGTGACGCTCCGCCGGACAATCCGGAGTTGATTCTGGCGATCCGCAACATTGGTCAGTTTCGTTCGCTGCGACGGGATGACGATGACTACGGGATGTCTGGTTTTGGTGCCGCCAAAGAAGCCACTTCTGCATCGATGCTGGGCGATTTGATTCGCAAGGGTCCGCTGGTGGGAATTCATGTCATCATCTGGTCCGACACATTCAGCAACGCCATACGCTGGTTGTCGAATTCGCTGTTGCGTGAATTTGACAATCGCATCGCGTTCCGTCTGAATCAAACGGATTCGGCGAGCCTGATAGATACACCGGTCGCCGCGTCTCTGAGTCAGGGGCGAGCGATTCTGTATCGCGACCAAACCGGCTCCGCTGATCGTTTTCGTCCGTTCGACTGGCCGACTCAGGAATGGCTGCAGTCTGTCACAGCCCGAAACGACCCCTCCGCAGCCAAGCCAGACGTTGATATCGATGAACTGAAGATTGAATGATTTCCCTTCTGCGGGATGTGGACCAGTGAACGATTTCGACGCCGATAGTAGAAAACGGACGCCTGAAATTGGTGAATTGAGGCAGACGTTTACCGGCCGTTTTTCAACATTAAAGAATGTTGAAACAAGGGTTGTCTTGACATTTATTTGTGCAATGGATAGCCTGCAGAGGCGATTCAAAAGATCTATCATAGATGAATTCAGCAGTCCCTGGCATGAGAGATTGCGATGTGCTGCGAGGCACGAGTAGGCGTTTCGGGAGTTTTTTCGTGACCGAATTCGGGGGCAACACAAGCGACAGGAAATTGCCTGGTACGCGACAAATCACGACCGTTTACATTGCACTCCTTGTCGTCGCATTTCTTTGCTTCATGATCATCAGGTATTGGGGAGAGAAGCTTGCGGCAGAGTCGTTCGTTTCGTCGCCTGCAGCAATTGCATCCGGAACGCTGCAACAATCTCATTTACTACCGCAGGTTTTGGTTTCCCTTGTTGTGATCATCTCAATTGCCCGCCTCTTTGGTCTCGTGTGCCAGCGGCTGGGACAACCTCGAGTCATTGGGGAGGTCATTGCAGGAATTGC
>JANOZG010000489.1:0-15231 GCA_031429275.1 Planctomycetota bacterium | reverse complement strand
CGAAGGAAAAACCTGCGACCACGCTGCCGGCAGCGGTTGCTGGCGTGATCGCCGGAACGGAACAGAAGCAGCTGTGGTTTCAGGGGACTGCAAATCAAAAGATCGTGGCAGAAGTTGAAGCGAAACGAGTCGGTTCAATGCTGGACCCGGTGGTGGAAATTCGATCCGCCGAAGGAACACCGCTGGCTCTGCAATGGCAGCAATCCGAACTGCAGGGTGACGCACGGGCGACCGTGACTTTGCCATCCGATGGCTTGTATGTGGCAGAGGTCCATGACCTGCAATTTCGAGCGCCCAGTGGCAGCATCTGGCGATTGATCGTGGGCGACTTGCCACCATCGTCGATTGCATTTCCGGCCACGTTGACGTCGGCCGAAACGTCCGTGCGAACTCTGAACAAAGATTCCGTTTCCGAAGCGGTTTCAATTCGTGAAAGCGAGGGCAGCATTTCAATTCAATCGGGCACGGCAATCCTTCCGCTGCCTGCGTTACGAACTTTGCATGGTGTGCAGGTAACGGAACCGCTGGAAGGTACGTTTCCTGAAGCCGCTGTCGATGCGACATTCATGGCATCTCCATTTCAGCCGCTCTTTATCAATGGTCGGATCACGGCCAAAAGTGAAGCCGACACGATTCTGCTGACGGTGACTCCGAAGCAGACGCTCAATTTTCAGCTCCAAGCACGAGCGATCTCGTCGCCACTGCGAGGCCACTTGGCTCTGTTCAATGGCGATGCTCTTGTCGCTCAGAATGATGGAAACTCCGGAGCCGATGATGCGACATTCAATTTTGCCGTGCCGGACGGTGTGACTCAGTTGAAAGTTAGAGTACGCGACATTAACGAAAAGGGCTCACAGGCGTCGTCGTATCGTCTTCAGGTCGCCCGCACGGATCGCCCCGCATTTTCCATGAGCACTCGTGAGGAATCGATTCGCCTGCCTCAGAACGGATCCGTTCCGGTACGGCTGTCGATCGTGCGAACCGGCCCGTCATTTCGCTACACCGGTCCGATTCATCTTTCGACATCAGGCATGTCTGCCGTGACAATCGTGCCCGCCATAATACCGGCGAGTGAACAGAATCAGGATGTCCTGGTCATGTTGACTCGCAACGCCGCAGCCAATCCCAGCGTCGCCGCAAATGGGCAATCGCTGACGATTTCTGGATCGGCCGATGGGCCGGCACCGGTGTTTTCCACGATGGTTGCAGTTGCGGTGGATTCGGTCCCAATGAATTCTCTGACATTGACCGACGATACACTCGTCACCGGCCCGGCAGAAGCTGCACTCGGTACGATGCTGCTCGACGCCGCCCCGCCGATTTTGTTACGCGGTCTTCCAGCCGTGATTCCAGTGCGAGTCCTCTCTTTGACAGAACAATCACCTCCGTTTGTGCGTTTTGAAATGCTCACGACCGAAACAATTCGACGTGAAGATCCGAACAAGCCAGACTCGCCGATCAAGCCAAACGTAGCCCTCAATGAATTTCAGTTCGGCCCTGTATCGCAGGGTGTCTTTGCACTCACCGTTCGAGTCCCGACCGACACGCCGAGTTCTATCATTGATGGCGTGATATCGGCCGACTTTGTTTCGCAACCACTCGCCTCCGGCACCGGCTCAAAGGCATGGACAGCACCGATCGCATTCTTTATCGACGATGCTGTCACTGTTGCTTCACCTGCTGATGCCAAGGGAACAAAATCCAGCACGGCTACAATCTCTGGGACATTGCAGCGTCATCCATCCTACGACGGTGAGTTCACCGTCGTTCTGGATGGTCTCCCCAAAGACTATACCGTCGCCCCAGCAATCGTGGCCGCCGGTCAATCTGCGTTTACGCTCATGGTCACAATTCCAGAATCCGCCACACCCGGCGAAGTGCCGAATTTGACGGTTCGAGCACAAGCCGGTAGTTCAACCATTAGCAAACCCGTTGCTGTGAAGCTGGTGATTGAATAGAAATCTGAACCGCGTCTCCGATCTAAGCCTGAGGCATTCGTGCTTCGTCACAGTCCAGTTTTGGATGGCCGAGGCTGGACTGAGCGGAGCGAAGGAAGCCCCGGAGTTTTGGTCTGGCGTCCTCCAATCCCGGCCCCCATCAATCCTTTGCTGATGAAGCACTAGACGAGTAGATAAGAGGTTCGGCTCGAGTCTGAGGCTCATGTCAATGCGAATCGGGGCAATCGTTTTCTGCCGCAGGCCTTCTCGCACTTGTTTACCAGCAGAGCCCGCGGACACTTCCGGCTCACCCTGATGGCTGCAGGGGATAAAGTGCGGAATGAGCGTTCCCTACGACGTATGTTCATTGCAGATAAAGACGTCACCCCTCCGGAGCTTTGGATGATCGTTTGGAGCGAACAGTTGATTCTCTTGCCCTCCGAAATGTCCGACTGACATCTTTGTCTGTCGAGGCGTTCGAAGGACTGGGAAGTCCGTCGTACGTTAAGATCGCTGCTGAAGCTCGCCTTAGACGCAGATCGAGTCTCCAGGCCCGTCGGCCCGTAACGAGCGTTGTCTGCTCACGAACATATTTCTTTCACAACTCGGCCACCGACATCAGTCAGCGATTCCTCGCGGCCCTGATGAAAATACGTCAGCAATTCGTGATCAATTCCCATCAGATGCAGAATCGTGGCGTGAATGTCATGCAAGTGAACCTTGTTATGGACGGCTTCGAAACCGAATTCGTCTGTTTCACCATATCGAATTCCGCCTTTCACGCCGCCACCGGCGAACCACATACTGAAGCCGTACGGGTTGTGATTGCGTCCCGGAGCGTCCTGACCTTCGCTGAAAGGCATGCGGCCGAATTCTCCGCCCCAGACAACCAGCGTTTCATCCAATAGTCCTCGTTCTTCCAGATCCGTCAACAACGCGGCAATTGGCTGATCGACTTCCGCTCCGTGCCGACCATGATTCTTTTCGATGCTTTCGTGCGCATCCCAGGTCTCTTCGAGATGCCCTCCGCCAGAGTATAGCTGAATAAACCGCACGCCACGTTCCACCAGTCGCCGGGCGATAAGACAGTTGCGACCGTATTCATCCGTGGGCTGCTGATCAATGCCATACATTTTCAATGTCGCCTCAGACTCATTCGAAACATCCACCGCCTCCGGCGCCTGTGACTGCATGCGATACGCCAGTTCATAGGTCTTCATACGAGCCGCCAGTTCCGCGCCACCGGGACGTTGTTCCAGATGCCGCTGATTCAGTTGAGCCAGAAAATCAAGCTGCTCTCGCTGTGCGTTCTGAGTGACATGCGACGGGCCTTTCAGATCGAGAATCGGAGTCCCAGTGGGGCGAAACAGCGTCCCAGAAAACGTTGATGGCATGAAGCCACTGCCCCAGTTTGGCTGGCCACTGATCGGGCCACCGCGTTTATCCATCATCACAACATAACCCGGCAGACTTTCGTTTTCGGTGCCCAGACCATAGGTGCACCAGCTGCCAAGAGACGGCCGTCCAATGAATGTCTTGCCAGTATTCATCGCAACTAAAGCAGAACCATGAGCGTGGCTGTCCGTGTGGCAAGAGTTTATCACAGCAAGTTTATCTGCGTGCTTGCGGACATTTGGAAAGTAGTCGGAGATCAGTAGGCCACTTTCGCCACCGGGGAGAAATCGCCGCCAGTTCGGAGTGAGATATCCCATTCTGCGACCACCGGAATTGATGAATCGCTTTCCATCGGGCATTTGTTTGCCTGCAAATTTCAGCAGTTCTGGTTTAAAATCGAAGGTATCAACCTGACTCGGAGCACCGTTCATCATCAGGAAGATGCAGGCTTTCGCGCGTCCGACAAAGTGGCCGTCACGTGCTGCAAGCGGATTTGAATTTAGCTCCTCCGCGCGCAGGTGATTGAAAAATCCGTCACTGGCCAGGAGCCCTGTCATCGCGGTTCCGGCGAAACCAGCGCCCATGTTCCAAATCGATTCGCGTCGAGTTTGTCCACAGGGAAATTGTTGTCGCATGATTTCGATCCTGATTTAAAACCGTCAAACGCTCGCATGTCCGGGCGTCTATTGAGTTACGCGATGATATCACTCACAACTTTCCCGTGCACGTCGGTCAGCCGATAGTCGCGGCCGCTGTAGCGGTAGGTGAGACGTTCGTGGTCGAGACCCATCAGGTGCAGAATTGTTGCGTGCAGGTCGTGGACGTGAACTCTGTCTTCAACGGCCGTGAGACCAAACTCGTCGGTCGAACCGTAGCTGAAGCCGCCTTTCACGCCGCCGCCGGCCATCCATGTGGTGAAGCCGTAGTGATCATGATCGCGACCCTTTTGGCCTTCGGACGTTGGGGCTCTTCCAAATTCCCCGCCCCAGATCACCAGCGTGTCTTCGAACAGTCCTCGCTGCTTAAGATCCTTAATCAATGCGGCGATACCCTGATCGCAGGCATCGGCTAGTTTGCGATGTCCATCGACGATGTTCTCATGGCCCGTATCCCATGCGATGTCGTAGCCGTCGATGGACAGAGACAGCTGCACCATGCGCACGCCGCGTTCGACAAGGCGGCGAGCCAGCAGGCAGCCTTTTGCATATTCACTGTCACCATACATATCGAGCGTTTGTTTGGTCTCGCTGCTGGTGTCGAAGGCATCGGGAACGGCGAACTGCATACGAAAGGCCATCTCCATTGTCTGGATGCTGGCTTCCAGTTGAGGATCATGCTGCTGACGCTGGAGATCCAGTTGATTCAGCCGAGTCAGCAAGTCTGCCTGATGTCGCTGATCCAGTTTCGGCAGCCAGTTGTTCTTCAGATCCTGCATGATGTGTTCGGGCTTCATCTCGTGAATGTTCACATAGGTGCCGGTGTAAGCGCCTGGCAGAAAGGCGTTACCCCAGTTGGCCAGCTTGTTGCGGGGCTGAGCACGGGGGCTCATGGCGATGAAACCAGGCAAGTCCTGATTTTCCGTCCCGAGTCCATAGGCCAGCCACGATCCCATGCTGGGGCGAGTCGGCTGCAGGTGCCCGGCGTTCATCATCATCATGGCGCTGGCGTGTTCGGGCGTGTCGGTGTGCATTGAATGGATGAAGCAGAGATCATCGACCAGTTCAGCGACGTGCGGAAAGATCTCGCTGACGTACTTGCCACATTCACCGTGCTGACGAAACGAATACGGCGAGGGCATCAGGCCCATTTTTGTGTTTCGCAGCGACTTGCGATCCACAGATTCAGGGCGTTGTCCGACATGTTTTGCGAGCTCAGGTTTATAGTCAAACGTGTCGACCTGCGATGGTCCTCCCGGCATGAAGAGTTGAATCACATGTTTTGCCCGCGGAGCGAAGTGCGGGGCTTTCGGTGCCAACGGAGCCCCTGAATTGTTCACTGGCTCAGCTTGGGCCGTCCCGGAAAGCATGTTCGACTGAGCCAGGACGCCCGCCAGTCCCAGCGTCCCAAACCCGGCACCAAGCTGTCGCAATGCGTCGCGTCGATCGATGGGTCGAAGAGGATTTCGATGAAACATAGCGTCTACCTCACGAACAGGAATTCGTTGGAACTTAATAACACCTGAGCGTACCGATCCCAATTGGAAAGCTCGCCCCCGTCACTGGCAGCACTAACAAACTTCATGCCGATCTCAAGCTCCGACGATTCCGGGCTGCGTGAGTACAGCAACTCGTAGGCACGCTTAATACGTTCTTCGTCCGACGGGCACATCTCATGGATTCGTGTGACAAAAGCTTTGGCTCGATTGATCATAAACGGACTGTTCATGAAGAACAAAAACTGCTGCGGCACGATGCTGCTGGGGCGTTGTTCAACGGTTGATCTCATCATGGGAAAATCGAACAGCCGCAGAAAGACATCGGATCCGAACGCGTCGCCATTGCGACCGACTTTTGCGTACAAAGTGCGCCGCGTGGTTTCGATGATGTTGTGATGTGCGGGACCGCCGAGGGATGAATCGAGTTCCCCGGTGACGGCAAGGAGCGAATCGCGCCACGCTTCGACGTCCATACGACGGGGACTCATTCGCCACAGCAGTCGATTGTCGCCATCGGCTTTGAAGGCGATTTCGTCATAGTCACCGCTTAATTGATAGGTTGCAGATGTCATGATCCGTCGATGCAGAGTTTTCAACGACCAGCCGCTGGCCACGAATTCACTGGCGAGCCAGTCGAGCAGTTCCGGATGCGTTGGGCTTTCTCCCAGCGTCCCGAAATTGCTCGGAGTGCGAACGAGTCCGGCTCCGAAGTGATGCTGCCAGATGCGATTGACGAAGACTCGAGAAGTCAGCGGATTCTGCGGATCGATGATCGTCGCAGCCAACTCTTCGCGGCCGCTGCCTTTGGTGAAGGGGGCTGGTTCGGCTCCCGAGACAATTCGCAGAAAGCGGCGAGGTGCAACATCGCCTGTCTTCAGCAGATTGCCTCGCAGAGCGATCTTCATGTCGTCACTGGCGGTGTCGTGCAGGGCATGAGTGATCTCTAACGCTGGAGGCGCGTTTTGCTGGAGCTGAGCGAGATCGGCCTTCCATTGATCCAACTGCGTTTCTTCTTCAGGCGTCGCTTCTTCCTTCGCTGCTTTTTCGCCTTCTGCCTTTTTCTGTTTCCTGGACCGCTTTGAAAATGCCTTGATCTTCTTGTTCAACTCTTCAACCGCATGCTGGTGATCGTGGAATCGCTTGACCACATCCGCTGCGGCAAGTGGCAGATCGTGAGTCGCCGAGTTATTGAAAATCCCCGCAAGCGAATAATAGTCCTGCTGAGGAATCGGATCGAATTTGTGATCGTGACATCTCGCGCACGAGCCGGTAATTCCGAGCAGACCTCGCGTGAGAATGTCAACTCGATCGTCCAGCGTTTCGGCTCGGGACTGAGCGATACTGTCCGGGTCGCCACCGTCCGATTGATAGGTCGGGCCCAGCGCGAAGAAACCGGTGGGGATGGCTTGTGAAGGATCGCCAGTCAGGTCGCCCGCAATCTGCATCCGGATGAAGTCGTTGATCGGCAGATCGCGATTGAACGCATCCACAACCCAGTCCCGATATCGCCATGCTTCGTCCAACGCCTTGTCGCCTTCCAGGAAGCCACCTCGTCCATCGCTGAACCGAGCGACATCCAGCCAATGACGTCCCCAGCGTTGTCCGTACATTGGGGAATCGAGCAACTCATTCACGAGCAATTCAACGGCACTTTGGCGGTTGACTGCGGCGGCCGCTGCAAATGACTGAAGCTGCTCGGGAGTTGGCGGGATACCAATCAGATCGATAAAGATTCGTCGTGCAAGAATCTGAGGTGCCGCCGGCGCAGCTGCTACGAACCCAGCCTGTATCCGACGAGCGATGGTAAAGTTGTCGATCGGATTCTTCACAGTCGCTGGTTGTTCCGGATTCACGGCCGGCACGTTTGGGCACCTGACCGGCTGCCATGCCCAATGACTCAGCTGAGCTGCGGTCCAGTCGAACGTTGTCCAGTCTTTTCGAGAATCTGCTGTGGGAACCCCCGGCGATGATGTCACTTCCGGCCACGGAGCACCCATTTCAACCCACTTCGTGAGGGCGTCAATTTGTCGTTGTTCGAGTTTTCGATCCGGCGGCATTTCCGTGCCATCATACTTCACCGCCGAGATCAGCAAACTCTCTGCAGGCTTGCCCACCACGACCGCCGCACCAGATTCGCCTCCCTTGATCATCGCCTCACGGCTGTCAACATAGAGCCCGGCTTGTAATTCTTTTGCGTCCGAGCTATGGCAGTCGAAACAATGCTGCACCAGGACCGGTCGAATCTGAGACTCGAAGAACTCGATTTGATCGGCGTTGAATGTCGGCTTCTCAACAACCGCTGCAACGTCGTCGTCCGCGCAAGTTTCGTCCATGTTCGCCATGGCGATAGGCAGCATTCCGATCACGATGAAAAGCTGTCGGATCATATCAAGTCGTCGCAGAGACACGGGTTGGCAGGATTTTGGAGCGAGGGGCGGGACAAACTCGGAAACCAGGAGCCGAATGATTGTAAGCGAATCGAACGGCACCAGTACATGATATTCATAGGAGAAGGACGAACTTTCAATCGACGTATAAGAACTCGTTGCTGTTCAATAACACGTGACAAAGGGATTCCAGTGCTCGGTGTTCGGATAAGGCTGAATCGGTGGATTTAAAATTGTCGATTTGCGACTTCAAATGCTGCGATGCAAGGCGGCGTTCATCGTCCGTTGGTTTTCGTCCCAATGCAAACTCCCATGCGAATGCTATCCGTTCGTCCTGCGTTGCGGCGGATTTCGAAACGCGAGCTGCAAGCGATTCACTGCGTGCATGCACAAACTCGTTGTTGATCATCGCCAATGCCTGAGTAGGTACGGTGGTCACATCCCGCTGACCACAAGGCAATGTCGTATCGCACTGGTCAAAAGTGGTCATCATTGGGGGCATCAGGCTGCGAGACACGTAAATGTAAAGACTCCGGCGACGTTGTTCTTCCGCGGGAGATGCACTCCAAACGGCATCTTTGCGCGAGAATCCTTCGAGTGCTTCGGAACTGATTGAAGGCTTGAATCCTTCGCCGCCAACGCGAAGATCAATTTCTCCCGATGCTGCCAGCATAGAGTCTCGAAGTGATTCGGCGTCGAGGCGACGACGATTTGCACGCCACCAAAGTTTGTTGGAAGAATCTCGCTCCGCGTATTCGGCTGCTTTCGGATGCAATGACGATTGCCGCCATGTTCGTGAAGTCAGGATCAGTTTGTGAATGTGCCTGGCCGACCAGCCGCTGTCGACGAATTCACTGGCCAGCCAATCCAGCAACTGTGGATGCGTAGGCCGTTCTCCAGTAAATCCGAAGTTGTTAGGAGAACGAACCAAGCCCTCTCCAAAATGATGCTGCCAGATACGATTGACTGCCACACGTGCAGTGAGAGGATTGTTCCGATCCGTGATCCAGTCGGCAAGCTGGCGACGACGCCCGGTCGTCTTAACGTTACTGCTGGCGTCATCAAATTCGCGATACATCACCGGTGCGAATGTGAGTGAACCGGGTTCAATGACGTTGAGGGGTTTGTCGCGTTCGCCATTTTTGAGGACATGCAGCGGTTCCGGAGTCGCCGAGATATCAGTCCAGCCAAGGATATTTTCAACGCCAAGCTCCTCTTTCGAAGGTCCACCAAGCAATGCTCGATCTCTGGCGGCAATTGGTCCTGGCCAGAATGCCGAGGCAACTCGATAATAATCATCCTGCGGAATCGGATCGAACTTGTGGTCGTGGCAACGAGCACATTTGACTGTCAGCCCCAAAAAGGCAGTAGACGTCGAATGCACCATGTCTTCCAGACGTTCATAGCGATAATCCTGATCATCATTCGGTTCGTCGTTCCATGTCCCGAGACGTAGAAATCCGGTGGCGATTACGGATGCTTCTGTACGTTGTTCAATTTCATCACCAGCCAGCTGACTTCGAATGAACTGGTCATAAGGCATGTCGTTGTTGATTGCACTGACGACCCAGTCGCGATATTTCCATGCGAAGGGTTTCTCCTGATCTCGTTCGTAACCGGAGCTTTCCGCGTAACGCACCAGATCCAGCCAGTGTCTGCCCCAGCGTTCGCCGAAATGAGGACTCGCGAGCAAGTGATCGGCAAGTTCGTTCAACGATTTTATTGACAATGCCGCAGAATCATCGCCACCCAGTCGCGATGTCCAGATTTCCAGCTCTCTGAAAGAAGGCGGCAGCCCCGTCACGTCATAGAACATACGCCGGACAATCGTTCGCGCATCAGCTGTGGGGGCAGGTTCGTATTGTTGCTGTGCCAGTTCAGACTGAATAAAAGCCTCGATGGGATTTTTGGTTTCTGAGTTAGGCACAGCGGGCACGGCGGGTCGAATCAATGGCTGAAATGACCACCAGTCACGACCTCCTCGCACATCCGTCGTGACTTCGTAAAGATCGAGTGTCCGACCTTCTGGCCAGTTCGCTCCGGTTGCAATCCAGTCATTCAGGATCGCCTGTTCCGCAGCGGGGAGTTTCTGTGGAACGCCTTTAACGGCTGGCGGCATTTCACCACTGCTGATTCGTGCGAGCAGTGGACTTTCGTCAGGCTTCCCTGGCACCACAACCGCGCCGGATTCCCCACCGCGGTGAAAGCCAGTCCATGATTCCAGAGACAGGCCACCGGATGGTTCCTTGCCTTTGTGGCATTCAAGGCAGCGACGGACAATGACCGGTGCGACATCCGTTTCAAAATCTCCCGCCTGTAATAACGAATCTGTGGAGAGAATTCCAAACACACAAAGGAGCAAACGCATCCGTTTGCCGATTGAAAACGGCGGAGAAAAATACATATCGCAGCTCTGTGGGGAGAATTGAGGACCATCGAATGGAATCGATTTCTGCCGAAGATGTTACCAACCCGCGACCGCCAGGGGGTACTCTTGAGCGGCAAATACTTTTCGCTGAGCGGATACTTTTTACCCTGCGAAACCCCCCGTCGCTGTATTATTTTTTCGTGGCCCGCAAGAATAGACGCATGAAAAATGACACGTCCCATCCTGTCACGATTACGTTTCGCATCCCGGGCAATTGGGCTCATCCCGGCGAAATCCTCAAACGCATGCCTGCTGGCTACCGCTTGACGCCGGATGCGTTGGTGCTGCCAGACGGTCAGAAAGTTGAGTTTCACCCAGCGCCTCCTGACGATCAGTTTGTCGGAGTCTTCCAATCGGCCTGTCGTACACAACTCACAGAAGAAGAAATGGACATCCTTCATTCATACACGGTGAATCTTGTGTTGAACGGTCCGGGTGGAAGTTTGACTCAGGCATGGACAATGATGGAAGCCGCATCAGCCCTTATCCAGGCAGGAGGAGCCGGCGTCTTCATCGACAATAGCGCATTGGGCCATTCAGGTCAGGCATGGATGGAAATGGCCAACAGCGGCGACAAGGATGCACTGAGTTTTGCATACGTCAGCGTCATTCATGGGCAATCCAATATCTGGACGATGGGAATGCACATGCTGGGACTTCCGGATCTTGAAATGGATCAGGCTTGCGGCAGGGGTGATGACGTCATCGAAATCATGCGTTACGTGTGTGCCAGCAAGAAGGCAATTGGTGACGGTCATATTATCGCTGACGAAAACGGGCCTCGATTTCACATCTTCGCCAAACATGACCAACGATCAAAACCCGCGAGTCCTATGTTCAATCCTCACGGCCGCCTGCTGCTGAAAAACGACCGTCGCGTCGCTGAAGAGAATTAACAACAAAAACTTTAGACTTTAGTTGGACAGCGCAACTGAATATTCCAAACAAAAAATCCTGCCCGAAAAACTCCGGGCAGGATTCATGCGTGTATTAATCTGGCTGCTGGAATTCAGGCAGCGTCGTATTCAGAGATTCGGTTGTGCGGAATGAACGGAATAGTGGAATCTTCCGTCAGGCAGTACCGCATGTAGTAAGCATCTTCGCAGGTGTCATTGTAGTGCTGGCGAAGCACGGTGATCGCACGGAAACCGCTGTTGCCGAAGAACAATTGAGCTGGCACGTTGGTTTCACGAACTTCCAGCACAATTTCACGGCGTCGCTGTTGCGAAAGTTTGTCGACCAGACGTTGAACCATCTGGCGGCCAATGCCATTGCGGCGTGCATCTGGTGCGACCGCGAAGTTCAGAATGCGAAGCATGGACTTGTGGAGTTCATAGATCATGAACCCGACAATTTTATGATCCAGTTCTGCGACTGTACCGATGCAATTGCGTTGTCGCAGGCAGCACAGAAATTCTTCTTCTGTCCACGGAAACTGGAAACTACCCTGTTCAATCGCCAGGACTTCATCCATATCGCGACGGATTAACCAACGAATCTGCGTGCGCGTTGCGTCGATGGCAGGAACGTTATTCGTTACAGCAATTTGCTGACTTGCTCGCTTCAATCCCATTGCGGCCTCCATGCCGAATAGAACGAGAAAAATCACAAACGTCAGATCAAGGTTTCGGGCGAGTTTCGCTCGTCGCTTTGACCGCGCCACTCTAATGGCTTCGACGTCAAGGGAGTCGGAAGTTAACACACTTCCAGAAGCGAGTCTACGTTGAAGAGCCCAACCATAAGGATCATCAGGAAATCCGTCATTAACGGCCAACTCCAACGGCATTTTCTGCCGCGTGCTCGCTTTCAATGTACATCTCAACCGAACGCTCCCGGATGCCCTATATCCTTCCCAGAGGCAGGAAATCCTGTGTGCACACAGGCAAAATTGACGATCTTCCCTGCCGTAGAGCTGTCAGGGCGATAGGATTTTGCAGCGGTTGACAAGTTTCGTGTCCGCGTGGCCAATTCGATGCAATTTGCAGCCTTTCAGTTTTCGGTGATTAATGGCTTCTGACAAACAGGCAGTAACGATCCGATGACCATTTCCATGACTGATTATTTCCGAACTCGTACACCCGATCGGAAAAAAGAAACTCGCTACATCAACGTCATCAACAAAGACAGTTGCACATCCTGCAACTCGTGCGCGACTGTTTGTCCCGTGGATTGTATCTACGAAGTTGTCAGCCCGGTTCCTTCAGAAAGCTATCATCAGATCGACACCAGTCGCTGCATTGGCTGTCAGATGTGCTACCGATCGCCGAACGACAGCAGTGAATTCTATCAGTTGACGATCTGCCCATGGAATGCCATCGATATGCTTCACAATCCAAATGTGAAGCCAGACGATCATTCGGTGCTGGAGCCCTATTATCGCGGCAGCAGTACAAGTCTGCCCTGGCCAAAGCTGGAAGAGTACGGTTACCAACTGTTCCTTGATGGTGAAGTCTTTTTGCCAACTTCTGAAGAATCGCTTCACAAGGTCTTCCATCTGCTTCAGGAGGAAGCGTGGATGTATAGCGAAGAAGACAACATTCGCATCGTGAAAGCTGAAGCAGAAACCGGCGAAGGTTTCGTGCGTTATCAGGCAACAGAAGAAGCTCGCGATCTTTTGGATTGCATGTATCGCGATTACAAACGCATCTTCATGGATTAGTTATGTCGGCACTCAGCGATCGCCACGCCTTCATCACCGGAAGTACGCAGGGGATCGGTCTGGAAATTGCCATTGCTCTGCACCTGGCGGGTGCCGACGTGGTACTGCATGGCTTGAGGTCTGAAGAGGACTCCCTGACAGAAGCAAGGAAAAACAATCTTCTGCCACCTGCTGTTTCTGTGGTGGTGGGTGATCTTGCAGAGCCAATGCCACAAGGGGCGCTTGAAGTTGCGGAAGCAGCTCTCAGGCTTAATCCAAAGATTGACACGCTGGTTTGCAATGCGGGCACGTTTATCGATCAGCCTTTTCTGGAAATGGACTTTCGAACGTTTGATCGCACGTTGAAACTGAACGTGTATTCGCAATACGTGCTGATTCAGCATTTCGCAAGACGGTGGGTTGATCGCCGAATTCTGGGCAGAATTTTGCTCATCGGTTCCATCAATGGGCGATTGTCTGAACCAACACACGTTGCCTACGATACCTCCAAAGGCGCGATTGATGCGATGACTCGTTCGCTTTGCGTTTCACTCGCCCCCTATGGAATTCGAGTCAACGGAATGGCTCCCGGGTTGTTTCGTACGCCACTCACTGAGCCCGCTCTGCAGAACCCGCGTGCCAGGCGATGGATGGAACTCCATACGCCAAATGGCGTGGTGCCCGGTGCGGATGTCTGCCGCGGGACGGCTGTGTTTTTGTTGAGCGACGCAGCTGAACATATTCACGGTCAAATGCTGCTTGTTGATGGCGGCATGAGCGTCTGGCAACAGCCGGATCCACCGTCGGAGTGGATGGCGTAACAGTCGGACGGAACGCCGGTTCCGTCCTCGGGTTCAAGTCTGGGCGGGTCTGGAGACCCGTCCTAAACTACTTCGCGCTGAGTTCACCGGGATGGAAGCCACGCCCCAGCGGTGTCAGATCCCGTTGGAAAACTACCCGCGGCGGGTTTTCCGTCGCATCGATCCTGACTTCAAGCCGAGTTGTTGGGCCGCCCTGATCAAAGTGCCCCAGCGTCTGGAAGCTGAAGATGTCGCCGCCGGTTGTTAGCCAGGGTCCCAGCCGTCGAAACGTATTGAGATCAACCAGACCTTCGCCCAGCAGCCATGTCGGCGAGACTCTTCCCGCCATTTGGTCCGACGTCTCTCCGCTCGCCTCAACTGTCGGGCGTTGTTCGACAATCTGATCGGCTATACCTTCTGTCATATTTGGTATCGCTAAAAGTACTTCTCGTCGAGCAATGTTGACGTTAATGCGCCCGTCCAGAAACGCATCATCAATATGCGTAAACTGCGCTTCAAAGTCTGGCATATCTCCGGCAAGATTTGAAGACGTCCATGGGCTCAGCAAAGTTTGTGGCGCACCATCGACTGTAGCTTCAACCTCCGCGTCGATCACATCGTAAATTGACCGAAACGAATATCCCGCGACCTGATTGAGATTCATTCCGGCCCGCGTAATGGAAATGCCTTCATCTTTAGTGGCAATACCAGCGATCGCTTGAGCCAATTCTTTCTGATCCACCGTAAGGCTTTTGACTGTCGCGGGATCTGCGTTCTCGTTACCCCAAAGTCTGTACGCGATGATGAACTTTGCAGCATCGACACCTACAGCGTCTTCAATCTCATCGTACAATTCTGTAAGAATCGTTCCGTTGATATTGATCTTCTCGTCACCTGTCGCAGTCGTGTTACGTTCTTTGCTTGAGGCTGTGAAGTACTCTCGCCAGCCGGCATCCAGAATTCCGTCGGCATTATCGTTCGGTGGAGATTCATTAGCATCATCTTCGTTGGGGTCCAGAGTTCCGTTTCGATTCGCGTCCTCTCCATAAAACAAATCAGGCGTCACACCCTGAACCTGCAGCAACTCTTCAATGGATTCCAGCGGAGCGTTTCGGCAGGAATACGGAATTGCGAGTCCTTCATAGTAAATCGATTCGGCGCCGCCTACACGTGCCTCTTCGTCACTGTCAATCCAGTCCAGAATGGCGTTGACGATTTCTTCCGTCATTCCTGGCACGAAACTGACAGCACCAAATGCCGATGTGGCTTCGTCGTCGTCGTCTTCAAATTCAGTCAAACGATTGATGTTGAACTTCGCCGTTTCTCTGGCAAGTCCAAATCGAACTGAAGTGCCTTTGGCTGAAGAAAGTTCGTTTGGGACCAGGACTGTAAAACGGCACTGACCGCGAGCATTGCCTTCCACCAGTTCCAGGACTTGACCACGGAAGATTGTCGTATTGTGAAAGACATTCAGAGTGTTGTCTTTCTGCA
>JANOZG010000488.1:0-2086 GCA_031429275.1 Planctomycetota bacterium | reverse complement strand
CTCCGTGGCTGCCGCTGCGTTGATCGACTGCGACCGCTGTCGAATTTCGTTTTTTTTCCGCAGCTCTGCGATGAGGCAGGAATCTATACGAGATGGCTGACTAGGGCCAGGTTCAGGGGTCGATTAAAACGACAGTCCCCTATAGTCGGTGGTAACGCCGTCCAAGATGTCGACGGACGCATTTGTTGTGATTGCTCCAATGGTTTGCGATGCATTGAACTTCAGTATTTTACCACTCGCGGAACCAGGGTTCACAATTTCGATATGATATGAGACATTCCGGCCTTGGACATTTTCCATATAGTGGCCGCGCAAATTGGACGTTACAACGCCATTTGAACGACTCACTGTTCCCTGCAGTGCTAAACGAGATGTCAAAATTCCCGGAGTTGACGAGGGTACTTCGACTATAAAGCTGGAAGTTCCATAGTAGTCACCGGTCAACACATTGACGTACGAATATCCACGACTTCCCATCTGCATTCCGGACATCATCATCATTGGCATTTGCATTTGAAACGGCGTGCCAATACCGAAAGATTCAGGAAATGCAATTACTGGTCTTGAACTGTTGATGGAGTTCATTGATGTACTTACTTGACTCTCGATTAAGCCGAACTTTGAACTCACGTCCTGGATTGCCGAATCTTCAATTTGAGCGCCGTTGAGTGGAAGCTGATTGAACTTTGCAGCAGCTCCACCCAAGGCACTGTTGAGCCCTCCGTCAGTTCCAGTGGAACCGCCGCTGAAGAATGCGTCAATTTGGGCGTTTGAGGTTCCAATCCCTTGATTCAACTGAGTATTCATCTCAGTAATTGGGTCGTCCGACAGCAGTTGGCGTTTTTCCAGGATCTCACCAGGCACAAAGCTCTGCCCATTTTTGCGTCGCCGCGAGCCGGGGCGAGTAACAGTCGAAATCCAATTCCATTCAAATCGTTTTCGGCCAACAACTTTCTCTTGCTGAACCGAGTTGCCCGATTCTGTTGCCAACGGGTGAGTCGGAGCATTGTCAAATAGACCGCCAAAATCATCAATCAGTGTTGTGTTGTGTTGTGCATGGTCGTCTATTCCTGACTGCGTGAGTAACATGTAGATCGGAAGGAATGGCGGAATGGAAGCTACCGTCCGCAACGCCGATGTGCAAGTGAGTCAGTGCCAAAGCAATCAAAGCACCCTTCGGGGCTCTTCTCTCCCTACTCGCCAATTGAATACAAATACTTGTCTGATCGTACGAGGAGTCGTGATCCATCAACTGCGAAGCTGCCGTTGAACAGGGTGCCGTCATCCAGATCGTTGCTCGCCAACTGTTCGAATTCTGGTTTTGCGGCGACCACATACGTTTTACCGTCGCGCGTCAAATAGTAGATTCGACCGCCAGCCAGCAGCGGTGAAGCGTAGACCTGTCCGGCTCGACTCATACGCTCCTCGTAGACGACTTTGCCAGTTTCAGCGTTTGCACAATAAGCGATTCCCAGGTTGTCGTTCATCCAGTAAACGTGCCCGTCGGAAAAGACCGGTGAAGAGACATTTGACCCTTTTAGTCCGGTCCACAAGCGATGGGTCTTTGTCACGTCTCCTTTTCCGCCGGTCCGGACAGCCAGCGACGCGACACCGGATCGACCACCGAGGCAATAGACGATGCCATCATTCGCGACGATACTGGGGACCATGTACCAGCCAATGTCTGTGGCACATGTCCAGAGCTGTTTACCTGTCTCCGGTTCAAACGACTGGATACTGCCTTGTGTGGCGATGACAAGTTCTGGCTCTCCAGTCACATTTTTAACGATGACCGGCGTGTTCCACGCTTCCTTGATCCCCTCGGCCCGCCAGCGTTCTTTGCCAGACTTACGATCAAGCGCAACAAGTGAGTCACTCTCGACACTTGCGTTGATAAAAACCAGGTCCTTGTACAGAACCGGCGAGGCAGACGTGCCCCAGCCGTGAGTCTTCGAGCCGACATCTGTCTGCCACAGTTGTGTTCCGCTGTGGTCGAATGCGAACACTCCGGTCTTTCCAAAGAAGCAGTAAACGCGATCGGAATATGCCGCTGGAGTATTTGCTGAGAAGCCATGGTCGCGAATTC
>JANOZG010000487.1:0-4836 GCA_031429275.1 Planctomycetota bacterium | reverse complement strand
ACGCAACGACGACGTCGTATTCGAAAAGCTCAGCTTCCGTTGCCGGAAAAGTTGTCAGCAGCTTCTTTGCTTCCTGAGACACGAAGCCAACATTTTCATCAGTGACAGATTGCAGCCAGACATCAGATTCAACACCACTGTGACGAAACAACGTGTTGCGAACGAATTGGTAGTCTCGCATTGGCCCGCTGGAAATGACGAGAACTTTCATCTTTCGATCGGTGACTTCGATCGTGCGGCGACGTTCGTTGTCGTCGAGAGTCATTTCTGTGTTGCCAGCGGATGATTCGATGCGAGCGGTAAAATCGTACTTGCCCGGAACTTTGAGTTCCTGTCTGAACTGCACTGAAGCCGGGATTGAATCATCAGTAAGGTCTATCGTCTTCTCCGCGATCTGGCGCCGGTCTTTGCCATCTCCTCCTGCGGTTTGTTCAAAGAGACGCACAGTTGCCTGTTCACCTTTTGACGCAGTACCCTGCAGCATCACGGTGATGTCGAACGGATCGCCCTGATGTACATCGGTCGGACTTTGCATTCCGGCCACCCACAGATTCAACTGCGGCTTTTGAGTTCCGACACCAATGGCAATCAATCGAGTCCCCGATCTTTCTGCTCGAACCCGTGCGGGTTCGACGTCCAGACCTGTGTTGGATCGACCGTCGGAGATCAGCACAACGCCGCTTAGCGTTCTGCCGGAAATCTGACCAATCAACTGATAGAGAGATTCGCCGATGCGAGTTTCGGCTCCGCGTGGCTGAATAATCGTGTTCCACTTTGCCAGCGCCTTTGGATCCGTGATGGCATCAGCGATTGGTGTCGTTGTCGTTTCTTCGAGGGAAACGGACGTTGTTGCTGCGGGAAATGGGGGCTGACCCTCCCTTGATTTTTCCTGGTCTGATCCCGTTTCCTGCACATCAACAAACCGAACTTTATCTTCAGACACGATTGCCCAGGGACCAGCCAGAGCGGAATCAAAAGTATAAATTGAAACCGCGTGTTTCTTGCTGAGTTCTGATAATACTCCTGAAGCAATCAATGACTTCACCGCTGCATTCGCACGGGATTCCGATACAACTGGCGAGCGGGGGATGTCAATCCCCTGATCTGCGGCCGACGCCGTACCGCTTGCCGATTCCCCAGCAGACCACGCCATGGATAACGACGTATCCAGTAAAACGCCGACACGTGATTTTTCAACGCGACTCAACTGAGTCCGCCGTTGAGGATTGAGAACGATCAGCAGCACCAGCACGAGTACCAGCAGGCGGGGAATCAACAGGATTGCTCGATCCCGCGCCTTAAGAAATCTCGAGTCGCGAAGAGCAGTACGAACCGTCAAACCGGCAAGAACAACGATACTTCCCAGGAGCAGAAGAATCCCAGCCGTCGATTCCGGCAGATCGAGTTCAGTGGTTTGGAAAGACTGCGATTCCACTTCCATCGCGGAAGCGGCAGAAGTTATTGCAGTTGAGCCAGAATCTCCTGATTCGGTCCCATTACTCTGCACTGCCAGGTTGAACCTCTGAAGACCGAATTCTGAAAACAGATCAATCATCGAGCTACCTCCGGATGGTAGCTTAAACGCAGTGCCAGCAGCTGTTCCGCGACCAGAGTTGCGATCAACAGGCCCAGCAGTAACCAGCGTAGTTCGCGGCCAGCCTGGGAACCGCCGAGCGAGTTGGCCGTATCGGATTCCAGAACTCGTACATGATCGAGTTCAGATTGACTTGTGATTTGGCCCTCGTCAGCAATGGCCAGTGAGCTTTCTGACGTCGGCGGATTAACGGCCATCATCAAGTCATTGACATTGCCTTCGTTGCTGAAACGCCGGATTCGATAGATTCCGGGTCGTTCTGCCTGCCTAATCGTCACGCCGATTTGCTGATCGATAGAACCTGCATCATTTTCTTTCTTCTGTTCATCGACAGCATCCTTGGGCGTGGCTTCTTTTGGCATGCTTGAATCAACCTTCAGCAGCGTTGCCTGCAAGCGGACGAAGGTCTCTGCCACTGGTTCGTCGTCTGGGCCAGCTTCCGGCAAATAGACCTCCACGTTTTCCGTGAACGAATTGATGGGCCACTGCAACTGGATTGGATCAGAAAGTTCTCGCAATTCGACTCCGTCATCCGGCCGCTGCAGATATTGATGAATCAACAAGTGCATCACGACGTAACCGGGTGAAGCCGGAGCAATTGGCCAGTTGCTCCAGCGACGGCCTGCTCCAACAAGAAACGTCAGCACTTTGCCTTTGCCGATGGCATGTTCAAATGCGACGGGCTGCCCCGTCTTAAGACGCATGATTGTCCGCACACCGTCGGCTCGTTCAGCGTCCTCTGACTTCCAGTCATCCGTCACCTGCAGCCAGCGTGCGATCTGTACTGTGTCCGGAAACGGACTGTCCGGCGCGTTGTAGATCATAAACACGGGATGTTCTTCAAAAACCGGAGTCACAAAAGGGCTTACCTCGTTGTCAGCGTCGGCGATGTTTGTGGCAATTTCGTGTACCGTTGCAATTGGCGCTGGGAATAGTTTTAACGACGGTTCACGCAGCGATTCAGAATACCAACGCACGTTAGCCTGTTCGCCGGGAAACCAAACAATCCCGCCGCCGCTGCGAACGTAGTCTGCCAGCAGCAGCGTCGTGTCGGCGGGCAGCTCGCGAACGTTGAGCAGATAGATGCAGTCATACTTTACTAAATCTGATGAGGTTAAAGTCTGCGATGCGCGAACTTCGCTGGCGAGACCAGTGAGCGCTGGATCGGCACTCAACGCCGCAGCGACAAAAGATGCGTCTTCCTGCTGTCCTTCGTCGTCAATGATCAGAATCGTCCGCTTTTCTGTGACATCCACGGCAAGAAACCGACGATTGTCTTCTCGCAACGCATCGTCTTCCAGTCGTGTTTCGATCTGATGGCGGCCTTCAGAATCAAACGTGATGTCGTGGGAAACCTGTAGCTCAGCGCCAGGTTCGATGTCCGGAATCAGAATTCTTCCGGGCAGCGGCGCGCCATCGAGAAACACAGTGCCTCGCAGCCCTGTGACTTTCGTTGAACTGTGATTCTTCAGCGTCAGTGTCATTCGCCACGGAACGCCCTGAGCGACGGCCAGAGTCTCGGCAGAGAGCGCCTGAATGGCCACATTTGAACGTGCGTCCTTCACGACTTTGACCAGATCTACAGAAGCTTTGATAGTTTTAAGTGCCTCCAATGCAGCCACAACATCTGGCCGGCTGTTCCAGTCGGTAGTTCGAAGGTCCGTCAGTACATGCACCTGCGGAGCCGCGCCTCCATCGGCCGCCAGAATGTCTCGAGCCGCATTGATGGCATCAATCGGTGAGGCCGCTCGCCAGGAACATGTCAAATTGCGAAGTCGCGGCATGATTTCCTGAACGAACGCTTCATTAAGAGTGCGGTCAGACACGATCGGACGCCGTGGATCGGTTGTTGATAGCAGCGTGATACGTGACTCTCCCGGCTGGCGACTTCCTTCCGCCAGCATGTTTTCGAGAGTCTGCAGGGCTTGGTGAAAAACAGTTGCGTCGCCTTCCCGATCTCTCATTGACAGCGAATCGTCCAGGATAACAACGTGATGCATGCTGGCACCTCGCAGCATCAGCAGGCGACTTGGATCCAGAACCAGCTTGGCGATCAGTAGTCCAATCAAAAGCACGGCCAGGATTCGCAGCAACAGCAACAGCAATTGCTCTATCACGATGCGCCGACGATTGAGTTCTTCGCTTTCCAGCAGGAACTCCATCGCCGCAAATCGCACCTTTTTGTATCGCAACCGACTGAGGATATGGATGAGAATCGGTACCAGCACCAGCGCAGCCCCCGGCAGCACGTAGGCCGGGTTGAGGAAGAACTGGGTGAGTGTGGACATGAGAACTGTTCGAATTCAGAAATTTGAGATTTGAAATGAATGACCAAAGAAAGGTCATTTGCTCAGGACAGCGGTCATTTTCTCTTCTGCCTTTTCATTAAAACGTGTGCTAAGGCGGCGTCAAGGTTGTCACTGGTGCGAATCAATTTGTAATCGATGGCACCTCCAGCGCAGCGACGACGAATCGTGTCGAGAAATTTTTCCAGCGCCTGCATGTATCCCGCGCGAAGTGCGGCGGGATCGCACGTCAGATTGCCAAGTCCTTCGAGTCCTTCGAATCGCAATGTGCCGGAATACTTAAAGTCCAGCTCTTCGTCATCCATAATATGGAACACGATGACTTCATGCCCGCGTTGCCGGAGCATGGTAAGGCCCTTGAAAAGTTCTTCGCGAGAACAAAACAAGTCGGACATCAGGACAACAATGCTGCGGCGGACGAGTGATTCACTGACGCTGCGTAGTACGCCATTGATATCTGTTTTGCCGCCGGCTGTCTGAACTTCCAGTCCAGCCATGATGGCCTGCAGGTGATTATTGCGGCTGCTGGCTGGAATCTGGCTGCGAATTTTGGAATCAAAGACGCTCACGCCTGCCGAATCATGTTGCTTCAGCACCAGCATCGCAAAGGCTGCCGCAACCGTGCGCGCGTAATCAAACTTCGACATGGCGCCTGTGGAAAACTGCATTGATTCGCTGCCATCGACGACAAGCGCCACGCGTACGTTTGTGTCTTCTTCGTACTGCTTCAGATAGTAACGGTCAGAACGCGACCAGAGCTTCCAGTCAATACGGCGCAGATCGTCCCCGGCCACGTATTCACGGTGCTGCAGGAATTCCAGCGACTGTCCAAAGTAGGGACTGCGGTGCAAACCTGAGACGAACCCTTCGACGACTCGGCGTGCCCGCAATTCCAATCGCGCGATCCTCGCGATCTCTTCAGGCCGCAAAAATCTT
>JANOZG010000486.1:0-17569 GCA_031429275.1 Planctomycetota bacterium | reverse complement strand
GTACACTATTGACTTTGCCGGGCGATCAGATGATCCGAACAGCACGAGTCTCAATAGTCAACCCGATCAAACGGGAATCCTTGCGGCGCTGGGTATTGGTTCACTGTTTGAAGGGTCAGAGTTGGGGGCCTTCAAGGTTCGGCAGGAAATCATCGACAATCCGGACCAACTGGCCGTATCGGTGACTGGCCAGCCTGGTGACGGCCTGAATGCTGCCGCGATGGCACGACTTCGCGATGTGCGATTCACGGAAATCGGTAGCCGCACGTTCACAGAAGAGCTCGCCGACGTAACCGCCGAATCAGGATTGCAGGTGCAAACGGCGGAATCGCAGAATAAGCAATTACAGGAATTCGGACAGCGTCTGGCAACAGATCAGGCGTCCGTTTCGGGAGTCGATGTCAATGAAGAGATGTTGAAAATGATGCAAACACAGCGTGCTTACCAGGCGGCGGCAAGACTGATCACGACTGCTGATCAGATGCTGGCAGATCTGTTTCGAATTGTACAATAACGGCGTAAGTTACCGACCACTATGATCACTCGCATCACTCAATCTCAAATCACCAACGTGACGACGGCCCAGCTGTCCAGTCAAACGGCAGAAATGTATAAAAAGCAGCAGGAGATCAGCACTGGTCTGCGCATTCAGCGACCGTCGGACGATCCATCCGGAATGCGCCGCAGTCTGATTCAGAAGGACCGCGTGGACCGACTGGAATCACATATCACATCCATTCAGTTCGCCCAGTCCCGAATTTCGCAGGCAGCTGTCCAGCTGGAAAACGTCAATGACCTGCTGGTGCAGGCAAAAAGTATTGCTTTGCAGGCCCCGCAGACCACGGACAGCACTGAAGTGCAGGCACTGGTGAACGAGCTGAATGGCATTCTTGCCGGCCTTTCGAGTTCTGCAAATGCCACCGACGAAAACGGTTACCTGTTCAGCGGCACCGCAAGCAACACGAAACCCTTTCCCGCCATCGCATCCAACACCGGCAAATCTACCTATGCTGGCGCACCGGCCAACACGCAGTTGTTGATTACCGGCGACATCGCTCGAGATGCGTTGCTTCCCGGCGATATGGTGTTTCAATCCATCGCACGAGAACCAACGATTTTATACCGCAACACAGGTGCCAAAGTCGGTACCGGTGTCGATACGGCGACAGGCTCCGCTACGCTGCAAGTCACCCACGACACCACAACTTACCTCGGCACTTCCGGAGTCATTGCAGGAAACAGTTCCGGCTCCCTAGATACGATTATCGGTGCAGCGGGGACTCACCGACTGACAGTGATCGACACCAGTGGAGATGGTTCATCGGGTACATTTTCGCTTAACGGTGGCCCGGCGGTTAATTACACAAACGCTGACGCAGACCTGTTGGTTGTGGGTCCGAATGGCGAGAAAGTCTACGTTGACGCGTCGGCAATTACTGCGGGATTCAATGGAACAATCGACATTGCATCCACGGGGAATCTGTCGATCGACGGCGGTGCAACAACAACGCCAATAACCTTCACAGGCAATGAAGTTGTCACCGATTCCAGCAGTGGAAGTGTTGTCCATATCGATTCGACAGCCATCGCTCGCGTCGGTGCTGACCATTTGGAGTTCCCTGGCACCAATGACGTTTTCAATGCCGTGATTGCGTTAAGAGATGACCTGTTGAATACACGACATTTGTCAACATCGGATCGAGCGGCTGCACTCAACCGTCGGCTGGGAGATCTTGAACGCGTGCAGTCGCACGTTCTGGATATTGTCGGAGTGCAATCAGTCAGCCTGCAACAGATTGATCGATTGCAGACACGCACGGAAGACCTTCAATTGTCGCAAAAAATCCAATACAGTGAGACTGTTTCTGCTGACATCACGGAATCGATCACACGACTGCAGGAGCTAACAAATCTGCAACAATTTACGCTGGCTGCCGTGAGTAAATACCTGACTCCGAACCTGTTAAACTACCTTCAATAAGACTGCAAGACGAGACTGCTGAGTTCTCTTCCAATGAGACCGTGGGGATTCTGCGATGACGAGTTCTGATAAACTTCCATCAAGCATTTTTCGTAAGCAAGCGACCAGGAAAATTCAGCGGAGCGAGTTGAACCTGCTGATTGAAATGCTGCGAGCTTCTGATGCCAGCCTGGTTAAGTTCGGACAGGAAATCTCCAAATATCCTGCAATCCTAAAACAGTTGCTGCGTGCAGCAAATTCCTCGTTGACCGGCAGTGCCGTTGAGATTAACGATCCCGCTCACGCGACATTATTTCTGGGCAGCCGGCGAGTTGAGTATCTTTTGAACTCTTTGCCGTCCGAATTGATTGAAGAAGATCTGGAAACCAACGAAAGCGACGGATAGACAAAAGGCCATACGATACTTGCGCGAGTTTTGTTCTGATCTATGGCCGTTTGTTGGAGTATAGGCTCAGCTTGAATCGCCAATGTCCGAAATTGCGATAATGGTGCTGCGATTTTTTTCGTGTCTCTTCGTGTTTTTCGTGGCTAGCAAAACTACGATTGCGTACGACTTGGTTTCTAGCCACAAAAAACACAAAAAGCCACAAAAAGGACCTGACACCACATGAATTCAAGAATTCAGGATGTTTGCGTCGAATCAACACGAACGGGCACCAATCCCGTCCGAGTTGAACTTGAAACAGTCGCACTATCGCTTTGATGGTGCCGCCTGCTGCGAATCAGATTCGTTTTGATATGCACGCATTCCCTTACGAGCTCCAAGAGCGGCCGGAGCGGAGTTTGAGGTCGCGTCCTTTAGTCTCTTCAATTGATCAAGATTTGACTCGGCCAGTTCTTTAAGTGAGGGGCTCTTGTACGCATCGGCGTTTGTGTTGAGGAAAAACGCATTCTGCTCAAGACTCTTGCGGCAAGCTTCCAGATCACCGCGATCCAGCAGATCCGTCGCGATCTTGTTTTGCTCGCTGGCAACAAGGGCAATCACGTCAGCCATGACGGAATTGTTCACGCTGGCTTTGACCTTCGCGTTGGAACTGCTGAATGATACAGAGACTTCGCCAGTCAACGTCTCTGACTGTTCACTTACCATATTCATGTAAGTCACACTCACAGTTGCCAACTGAGTGGCCTTCGCCAGTTCTGCGCCGCTGGAATCAACGGCCGCATGAGCCAGGTCTGCTGGAATTTCTACTTCGATCACAACATGTTTCTGCTGATCGCTGTAAATCTGTGACAATCGAGTGATCACAGATTGTCCGTTGATGTCTGCCGAATTTCCGAGCACACGCACCGGCCGAATACCTTCCGGGATATCGATTTTTACATCGACAGACTGAGCGACAACCGACAAGACGTCATCAAATTCACCCCGAAAGATACTTGCAAGCTCCGACGCGTTTTCGATGAACTGATGATTGCCGCCGCTCTTGCCGGCCAGTTGGACCATCAGGTCTTCGTTGTATCCAAGGCCAAGCCCCAACGTCGACACACTGATGTTCTCTTTCTTCATGGACGCACCAAGAACGCCGAGTTCACCGGGAGATGACGGACCGACGTTCGCCAGTCCATCTGAGAGGAGAATCACACGATTGACATGTTTGTCGTTCATAAACTTGCGAACTTCCGCCGCCCCTTTGCTGACACCACCGAACAGCGCCGTGTTACCTCCCGGCTGTATCGCGCGGATAATATTTGCGACGTGTTCTTTATCGGTCAGTTTTGTCGCAGGAACCAGCACGTTGACATCAGAGTCATACGCCACGATGGAAACGATATCATCGGATCGCAGCAAGTCCAAAGCTCCAATTGCTGCTTCACGGGCACGCTGAATTTTCTCACCCTGCATCGACCCGGATCGATCGAGAACAATGGCCACATTGATTGGTGCCCGCTCCGAGGTCTTCTGCAAATGAAAGCCCTTCAACCCGACTCGCATCCATGCCTGCTGTTTCTCACCCGCCTTCAGCACCGAAAACCCTGGCGTCGCATCCAACGTCAGCTTCTGCGTCTCCGCGGGTTCCCGCGCCTCAACGCTGACTGCACTCCACATTACAAACGCGGCAACGAACGTCGCCAGATTCCTGAACAAGCTCCGCATGACAAGTCTCCTGATGAAAACACTGACGTTTTTCGTAAAGAGGATTTGCCACGTCCGTATCACGATCCAGCAAATCCCAAGCTGCTTATTGGAGACCATTTCGCTGTTGCAGTGGTCAGGACACTGTCACAAATATGTAAGAATTCTGTAAGGTTGCGTCGCTGAGGAATCAGAATTCCTTCTTCAAATGAACATGATTCATTCGAGACTGATGGGGGCGTCTGGAGAGGGCTCGAATGACTGCGCCATGCGTTTATGATAAGCGGCACGTTGTTCGTCGCCGACTTGCTGACAGATTTCAGCAAGCCAGATATGCGCCTGGACCAACGACGGGTCCAGAATGAGAGCCTTTTCTGCTGTTTCAATGGCTGTCTTGAAATCTCCTAATTGGCCAGCCACATGGCTGTATCGCCCATAATACTTTGCGCGTTCAGGATTGAGTTTCATGAGTCGTTCATAGTGAGCCTTGGCCAATTTCAGACGCCCATTCTCATGATACGTTGTCGCCAGAGTGTCCAGCAAATCTTCACTGGTCGGCTGGACCGCGTGCAGCGTCTCGAGAATGTCCATCGCCTCCCTGAATCTTTTCGTCTGAATCAGGGCCTTGCCGAGTGAAAACGAAACCTCAAAATCTGTGGGGCTACTTTGCTGCACTTGACTCGCAAGCCGCAGCGGAGTCAACAACTGAACAGCACGCTGCGCCGAAGTACTGTCGTTTCCGAGGTAGCCTCGTTCGGCCAGATAAATTCCCGCGGCCCGATCTTTTGTTGCCTGCGACAACACGACGCCAGGCTCTTCGAAAAACACAAGTTCGTTAGATGCCGCTTTAGATCGCGGCAGGGACGTCGCGTTGGTGGTCGCGTTGGTGGTCGCGGGCTGCCGCCGAAGTATACGATGGTCCGACTGCGCAGAATGAACATCTGCAGCCTCGAAACGCGGCATGTGACATTTGATGCAGGAATCGGCCTCAGCCTGCATTCGCACGGATATATCTTCAGAACATTGTGGATCGCTGCCAGTATGACATTTCAGGCATTGATTGCGATAATAATCGCGTGATTCTGACGGTGATGGAGATCGGTGCGGATCATGGCAACTGATGCATGACAATTCGCCATTACTCTTTTGAAAACAGGTACTGGCATACATCTGCTCAACCTGACTTACTGCGTCGGCGACGCCGTCCTTCACGCCTGCGGTTTTGAGAAAGACCGTCCATACATCGCTCAGACGCATTCCTGGCCGAAAATCAAACTCGCTGCGTCCGTTGACCGTCACGCGTCGCTGCCCCTGCAAATGGCATTGGTTGCAAACAGCGTCTCTGCGGGAATCTTTGAATCGCTCCGGATTGACAATCGGGTCCGCGCCTGAACGAAGTGACTGATCCATTCTTTGAAAGGAAATATGCGAGGATCCTGGCCCGTGACAGCGTTCACACCCAATTGCTTCTTCGGCAAAAGCCGGCTCTGCAAATCTGTCTGGATCCGTAGCGTGCGGATTCATGCGACCTGCGTGACATGCGAGGCATGCATGGGATACTTTCCTGTCGAATCGAGGATGAGATTTCTCGGGGAACCCTGGTGACAGCCCCCAGGTGTTTCCTTCTGTGTACCACGTGATCGGTGACTGATACAGCCGTCCGTCTGAATTGGTCAGATATGATCGACCGCGGGCCCCCGATCCCACGGTATAGTCCATCCGCACCCGCTGGTCGTAGACCACATTGCGTGATTTGTCGAAGCGGATTTCATGGTGCCAAGTGTGATCTTCGTCCTTTTCTACCAGATATGCCAGTTCCGGAACTGTGGAGAACTGTGGATGGGACATGTCTTCAACGGGCTTGGCATTCGGTGTTGCAGCAAGTGATCGGGACATCGGATGACTCTGATACTCTTTCGTAGGTTCAGAGTGACACTCCGCACATGCTGCGCTTCCTGCAAACAGAATTTCAGATGATTGACTGGCTTCCGACTGAAGGTCTCCATCGAGAGCAGCGGTTGGTGATAGTTCCTTGCCGTTACCAGACTCGATCGAATGCCCGCAGCCCATGCACACAACATGGATTATCATGAAAACGCAGGTGGGACCACGAAGAGAAGTCCACACGGCTGAAAACCCGAGTCTACCGACTATTCCTGGAGTCATGATCATTTCCCACAGGTCCAATTCCTTCCAGCACAGTTATAACCTCATCGCCCGGACTTATTTCGAGCATGTCGATAGTTCCCGACGTCCAGTGAACTTCCATGTGGACAGGACCAGCGAAGTCGCCAAGTCCAAAAGTCAGCACATGCTCATGCGATGCAGCATAACTTGTGCCTCCTGCTAACTCCGAAGTCTGCTCGCTTTCACCAAACTTGGTTGAGACTCTTGAATTGTAACCATTTCGGTTGCTGCTGCGCCCGATCAGGGCCACGCGTAGTCTCCGGCCGGATTTGGACTCATTCCGAAGTAAGGCGGTTGGGGAGTTATGGTGAACCACGACGAGGTCAGCATCGCCGTCCCCGTCGAAGTCGCCCAAAGCCACACCGCGTCCCACAGCTGGTCGTGAAAGAAAATCACCGGCTGATGAACTACGCTCTCTCCACAGGACACCATCAAAGGAAAACAGCTGTGGTTCCATTTCGTAACCCTCACTGTCGGCATAGCGAGGATCGACGTGTCCGTTGGTAACGAACAGATCCATATGAGTGTCGCTGTTGAAATCGGACAGCACTGCTCCAAAGCCGAGCATCGGAAGTGAGGCCTCGCGCAGGTTGACCAAGGCACTGACATCCTGCAGACCCTGAGGCCCAAGGTTGCGATAAAGAGTGTTCGATTCTCCGGTAAAATGAGTCAGCAGTAGGTCTGGTAAGCCATTATTGTCGTAGTCACCAAAGGCAACACCCATACTGGCCTGAGGTTCTCCTGAGGCATTAAAGGCACCGCCCAGAATCATCGCACTTTCCGTAAAATTTTCCCCTGTTCCGTCATTCACAAAGAAGAAGTTCGCTGTGGTGTCATTGGCCACGTAGATATCGGGCCACAAGTCTCCAGTGAGATCCGCAATCACAACTCCCAGACCCTTGTTACCTTTGCCAAAAAGGCCAAGCGACTGAGAGCATTCTACAAGTTGACCATCACCTGAATTCAGGAAAAACTCATCTGGTTCGGGCTCGACATTTCTCGGGTGGCAAATCGACGGAATCCCTTCTTTGTCGAGACACTGAATCGGATGACACGGGTCATAGATAGCGTAGTTACACACGTAGAGATCGAGGTTTCCATCACGATCAATATCTCCCCAGGCTGGAGAAGAACTCCATACGTCCCGAAGACCTGTGATTCGCCCCGTCCCATCCAGAAATGTTCCATCGCCCTGATTTAAATACAAATGACTACGGCCGGCATTCGCGACAAACAGGTCGTCGAATCCGTCGTTGTCGTAGTCACCTGCCGCAATGCCGTGCCCAAAAGCTGTGTCGCGAATTCCAGCCATTGCCGCTGTATTCAGGTATTGCCCATTCGGAAGTTGACGAAAAAGTGCATCCTCCAGCAACTGGTCCTGCGGCTGAGGGCAAAGCGGTCCGCCTTGAGTCAGATAAAGATCTAATCGACCGTCTCGATCGTAGTCTGTCCAGCCGCATCCCCCACCTGTTGATTCCATCATCAGTGCACGTGGACTAGTACCATTGTCAAAGACGAAATTGACTCCCAGGCTGGCTGCCGCATCGACAAACGCGGGGAACTCCAGCTCGCTCGCGGCATCCGTCTCTGCTTTTGTTGTTGCACGAGGGCGGAAATTGAATTTCTTTTTCTCCGTCTGCAACGCTGAATCTCTTATTTCGACACCCTGGTCAGAGGTACGAGTGGATTCCGAGCAACCTGCGATTCCAGTGACAAGCAGCAGCACTAGTGAAAACGATACGGAAATGTTCACGACCAATTCCAAGACGTGATTTTCAAACATGCATAAACTGGTAACTTCGAGTGCCGCGTCACGGACTGAAAGTGAGATTTTGGAGTGTCAGAATGGGCTTCGCGGGCTCTCCAACCTCGGCCACTACAGGCACAAATCCTTGACAAAGCAACGTATATATGACATTGCTGCAGTACGTCGTTTCCTGACAAACTTTGATCAACGGCAAAAAAATCTCCGCGTAGCAACATGGCTACGCGGAGACAGGAATCTTCAAACCAGCAAGGGGCGTAGATCAGAATTCCCCAATCACATGACCATCATTTCGGCAGGAAAGGTCATATCGGATATTGTTGTCGATGTTTTCGCTCAGGAACCGCACTGACCCGTCGCAAAGCGTCACTTGACAACCACCAACGTGGTTACTGCTTGGTCCTGAACATCGTGGATCATTCTGATCCCCAGGCTGCCAAGCGAGAACCTTGTTGTTAATCGGATTTCGCATGGAATTGACCGCACCCAAAGCCGATGACCAGTTGGCATCAATTCGAGGATTGCGGTTGTTCAACTGATTGGGCTGTCCATTTCGAGAAAATTGCCAGTGCATCGATTCAAACAACAGCACCGTGTTTGTAGTGCCATCGGTGATTTCATGAATTCCACGTGAACCGCGGAACATGAAGACACCCTGGATATTCGGGTTATCATTGTTCCATCTTTCACTGATCCAAGGCGTACCCTGTGATCCCCTCACGAAGCGACCATCGGCACTTGGAAAATCAGGAACGTCTCCGCAGTCCTTCCAACCAGCCCAGATGTGGCCCATATTACCAATGTAATCCAACCCGCCTTTTGGGCCCTGAGAAGCCCCGCCCCATCCGCCATTATCAATTTCAGCAACTTGGTCGCGACGAACGCGTTCCTGATCATTGGAAGGACAAATAAAGCCTGGGATGGCCTGACGTGAGAGGGTGTTAGGTGAGGGTGATGTTCCAAGTTGGTTGCGATAACCCATGCCTCTGTTATCAGTGTCTTTCCCAACGGCAACTGGAAAGTACTGAGAGATCTGGTTGTAGAGCCCAGCTTGTTCAATGTAGGGCAACGCCATCACAGTCCACGGCCAATTGCCATTTGGGTATGTTGGATTGTTTGGGTCGGGTTGTGAGTCATTGTTTCCGTTAAACCAATTCAGCGGAAATTGGTTGTACACATCATGGTAATTATGGCAAGCCAAGCCCAATTGCTTCAAATTGTTCTTGCACTGAGTACGGCGTGCTGCCTCGCGAGCCTGTTGCACAGCAGGTAACAGTAGTGCAATCAAGATCGCAATAATTGCGATAACCACAAGTAACTCGATTAACGTAAATGCTCGAGTCAGCATCTTCTTTAACGCCATTTCAATACCTCCAGAAAAAAAACTAAGGGATTACAACATCAAAATCATTTGCGCCGGCCTTCACTTCGTAGGTCAGCGGAGTACTTTTAGCATCGCCATATTCAGCAGGAAAACTTGCAACTTCTTCAGACTTAGCTGGTGCCCCACGTTCGCCTTTTGATTCTGATGCGTTGCGGGCTGCCATCATTGCCTCCATCCCTACCGGGGTGGCGTCTGCTGGCGTGGCCATCGAGAGGACGGCCTTATGTTGTCCAACTACTGCACCGGCCTTACCACTTTGGCACAGGAGTACAAACTTTCCCTCGTCGTTCGTGATTCCGCCGGAAGATGGACCTGCTGCAACAGGTGAAAAAGTCACGCTCACTCCCTTGAGTGGCTGTCCGCTTTTCGTGACTGTGCCTGTCACGGACTGTAAACCCGGACCAGCCTGTCCACAGCCGAGCAAGAACAGAAATAGCCCCAGTGCGAGTTGCCGAACCATGTAAAACCTGCTGATTTGTACACTAAATAGAACCATCCGCTGCTATGAAAATGAGCGGACATACGTATTAAAACAACACTTGAATATGTAATATCAGGTCAACTCAGACTCTGCAATCGAAATATTTTATGAATTTCGTTGTTTTTTTGGAAATTTTCCAAACGGCTTCGTGCTGGAGGCTTTTGGATCGTCAGCTGTTCCTCCGAATAAAAAAGGAGTAAATGCACTCTTATGAATTTTGAGTGCGTTGCTGAGTCGTCGTGCAGGAGATTCTCTGTCAGAGTCGCTTCTCAATGGATTTTGCGATTTCAGCATCTCCACAGGCTTCGGCAAAGCTTTGGATTTGCACTAACAGGGCGGGTGTCAGATCGGACGCAGACTTAATTTGCATAATCTCGGATCGCAATTGTTTGCCATAAGCAGCAATTCGCTGTCGATCCGCCACTTCGGGCCGCTGGAGACGTCGAAGGAGATTAGTGTATTCATGATGGGCAAGTGGACTCATTGGGTGCAATCGGATCGCTTCAAGAATTGACTTCTCAGCGTCTTCAAACTCGTCCACCATTGTGTGGTACCACGATCGATAGACCCAAATCATGTGGTCATCGATTCCGCGGTCGTCAACCTGGAGGAGTAATTTTGCGGCTCCATTGATGTCTCCTGCGAGATAGGCGCGGTGTAGCATGTACGAGAGCAACACTGGATCACCTGGCTGGTTCTCCAGGAACCAATTCAGCTGCTGTGCGGCTTCTTTATTGAGCTCCACGGATTGTTCCGTTCGCAGTGACTCCTGATCCATTGTCACTTTCACTGCCGTCTGAATCGCGAGGCCGATTTTAAAACGCACCTCGTCCGGCTCAGCAGCAAGCCATAAGGTGTTGATCGAATCCCCGTTCGTAAACGCAAGGAAGTCCGCCATCATGAGGTAGGTGTAAGTTTCCTTTGGTTCAGCCCCAGCTCTAATCGCAGCTCGGATGGCTTTCAACATGGGAGCCCGTTGCATCGTCATGGCATAATACGAAATCACACGGGAATGGATTTCGAGGACTCTGGGGTCCAGTTCGAGGACATGCGTGCTGGTGCGGATCGCATCGAGCGGGCGATTCAGTATGGTCCATTCCAGATTTGCTTTTTCGGTATAAGCCAGAATTGCTTTTGGGTCCGATTCCGGAATGTTGCCGAGACAGCGGGCCAGATCTTCCAGGTCTTCGAGTTCCTGAGCTGCTTCTGCCGCGTACCACCAACCGCGAGCCGCAGCGGAGTCCCACTGAACCCACTTCCCTGAAATCTCACGCAGGCCGGTCCAATCTTGCGCGTCACACGCTGCTTCACACGCTAATCTGTATGAACGAGACTGAACGTATCGCCAAGTCGCATAGCCGGGCCATACGGTTAGAAGCAGCACGCTGACGATGACAAGAAAACATTTTTTCCCAGACCATCGGCGCTTGCGAGTTTCAGAATACGGAGACGTGTTTTCAGGCAGGGCGTCGGTTGCCATCCGAATTAACCATCTATCAGTTAGAGTGGACAGTGCCGGTAGAATTGATATGTTGAGTCGGACCTGTTGCGGAAAGTATTTTGTTATTCATGTTAACAGAAGCAATCAGCTGGCGTGAATCCGAATTGCAATTCGCTTTTTTTTGCAACTGGCGTGTTGCGTGTCAGGTTCATCGGCATGATACTTCTATTATTGTCGGCACGTAAGGGAACCGCTGGTGCTGATTCATCCGGGAGCCTCCACATGGTTATCGCTGGAATCCGACAGAACCCGGGGATTTCCTTGTTGCAGGCCGGGTGTCTCTGCCTTTTGCTGACCGGTTGTGGCTCCCCGAATTCGGCCGAACGGTTCACGAGGTTACAAAAACAGGCCAGCGCTGGAGATTTGCAGGCAGCGAAGGCGAGCGCGGGCGGCATTCCTGTAGACGATCCGCTTTGGGGGGATGCTCAATTCATACTCGGAGACATGGAGATGAATCTGGGGGCGCCGGAGGCCGGATTACAGCACTTTAACTCGATCCCAAGGAACGGGTCGTCGGCTTCTATTCGCGCCGCTGAACTTGCCGCCAACTACTATCTCAACAACTGCCAGCTTTCTCTGGCGGTTGAAAATTTTAACTATGTCGTGCGGCAAGCTCCGCAGGATTCAAGGCTTCGGTCAAGGCTGGCAACATTGCTCGTAGCCTGTGGCCAAAGGGCTCAAGCCGACGAACACCTGATAAAGTTGATTCAATACGGCCGTATCGAACTCAAAGACCTTGTCATGCTGACTCAACCGCACAGGCAACCTTCGGAATCCACATTTCTGTCTCGTTGCGTTTCTAGTGATGGACAAGATCCGTTGACCAGCTATGCCGTCGCGGCAGCAGAGATTTCTCATGAACGCACAGACCGCGCCAAGGATCGACTTCGGCTGCTGTTGGGAACGGATCCGGAGCTTGCTGAAGCTCAGGCGTTGCTGGGTGAGTTGTTGCTCGACGGTTCTGCAGCCGAATTTGAATCATGGCAAATCGCATTGCCGCAGAGCGTGCGGAGTGATCCGCACATTTGGTACGTCCTTGGAATGTGGTGCCGCAGACAAGGGCAGAACGAGGCGGCCATTCGCTGCATGTGGGAATCGGTGAAACACGACCCGTGTCACGAAAGAGCGGTTTACCAGTTGGGGCAGGTGCTGGCTCCGATTGATCCGTCAGCAAGCTCTGCCTTTCAAGAGCGTGCCGAATTGCTCCATGAAGGATCATTGTTGACGGAGAGCATTCTGATTAGTCAGGGAAGCGACGCGCCGAAGTTCGTGCGTTTCATTGAGATCCTTGTCGATATCGGCAGATTGTGGGAAGCATGGGCATGGACAGTCAAATTAGGTAACGAAATCAATCTCCATGATTTGCCGGAACGCACTTTGAATGCCATCGCCAAGGTGAAGGGTTCCAATCTGCCACGATTTGCCACTGAATCTGACTTGACACGCATTCACAACTTTTCTGATTTCCCGAGTCCTTCGTTCGAAGCGACGTCGGCAGTTGCGAATCATCCCCGGTCGGAGCCGAACAAGTCGGAGTTCCCGCTGCAATTCGTGGATGAGGCTGCCGTCACTGGAATTAACTTCACATACTTTCAAAGTGCAGATTCGCGTTCGGCGAGTGTTCGTATCTTTGAATCGACGGGCGGCGGCCTGGGAATTATCGACTTTGATCTGGATGGCTGGCCGGACATATTGCTCCCCCAAGGAGAAGAATGGCCACGAGGACAACGCTTTCCCCGACCATCGGCCAGCTATCATGACGCACTCTACCGGAACCAGCGCACGGGATTCGTCAATGTTGCGGTGCAGGCAGGACTCCTCGATGACAGCTATGGTCAGGGTTGTTCCGCTGGCGATTTCAATAACGACGGGTTCCCGGATTTATACATTGCGAGTATTGGTGCAAATCGATTGTTGCTCAACAATGGTGACGGAACATTCTCGGATGTCACACGACTTGCCGGAATCAGCGTCGGTGTATGGACGACCAGTTGCGTGATCCTTGATCTGAACGGTGATGGAAATCCTGACTTGTACGACGTCAATTATCTCCAGGGCGACGACGTCTTCCTCGTGGAATGCGGCAGGAATCGGTGCTCGGTCCTGGCCTTTGAAGGTGCGCCGGATCAGGTGCTCCTGTCGCAGGGCGACGGCACGTTTGTATGTGTTCCGGATGCCACCCCGACGACGAATGGCAAAGGGCTGGGGTTGGTTTCTGTGTATCGAGAAGGAGATTTGCGTCCGAGTCTGTTTATTGCAAACGACCAGGTTCCCAACTTCTTTCTTTGCCCGACCGAAGATGGCCGATACACCGACGAAGCCACACAGCGTGGTCTGGCGTTTAATCGAGACGGGAGGTCCACAGCATGCATGGGAGTCGCCAGCGGGGATATCAATGGTGATCAGCTTGTGGACATCTTTGTGACGAACTTTGAGAATGAAGCCAACTGCCTTTACCTGCAACACAAAGGTGGTTTTTTTGCCGATGCCATCAGCAGCACCGGTTTAGAGGCACCCGGAATTCCATACGTGGGCTGGGGAACCCAGTTTCTGGATGCCGACAATGACGGTGATTTCGATGTGGCTGTTGCAAATGGTCATGTGGCGGATTTTGGAGAGCTCAACGTCGCTTACTCGATGCCGTTGCAGCTATTTCGAAACAGCGGCATGGCACAATTCGAACTGGAGTCCGCCGAAGCATCCAATTCTGTGTTGGCCAGAAAGTTGCTTGGACGTTCACTTGCAGTGCTGGATTGGAATCGTGATGGGCTTGAGGACTTCGGCCTGACGTGTATCGGAACGCCTTTCATTCTTGCAACCAACAAATCTCCAAACGCAGGGCATTGGCTGACTGTCCGCCTGCACGCGGATCTATTAGCGCGTGATGCCCGAGGTGCGATCGCAGAAGTTCACTTTGCCGGAACGAGTATTCGGCAGCAGTTGACAGCTGGCGACGGATACGAGGCATCGAACGAGCGGGTACTGCATTTTGGCCTTGGGGAGCATACAGTCGTCGAACGACTGACAGTCCATTGGCCATCAGGAGCGACAAGTTCATTCGATGCGATCCCAGCTGACAGGTTCATTGATATTGCAGAACAAATTCCAGGGACGTTGGTGTGGCCAGAGTAGCACGCGATTCATCCTGCGCTCGCCACGGGAGGCGAGGCTCTCAGGAAAGTCCGGAGTGAGACAACCAAAGTCCGCTTTTGGGAAAATTCGAGCTTTCGATTTGGCGTTTGATTGCGGCAGACTGCCTTTCGACTCTGATCCGCTGTGACAAATCCAGATCTTCTACGGCAAAACTTCCGAACGTTTCATGATCGTGACGACGACAACACCTTTGGAGAGTTCGGCATCGACCATTTTCACGCCTGCAGTCTTTACACCCTGGAATACTTTCAACTGATGCAGAACAAACTGCGTCCCGATGGCATTGCATGCGCATGGATCCCGATGGCGGCAATTGCGACTGACGAATTGCGAATTCTCATGAAGAGTTTTCAACACGTGTTTCCACATGCCACGTTGTGGTATATGAATCACACACAAACTTTGGCATTCTCATTGGGACTCCACTTGAGCTGACAATTGATTTTCAGCGGATCGAGCGAGCATTCGCTATTCCGGCCGTCGCGGAAAACCTGAAAATGATCAGCATCACCGATCCACTGCAGGTGATTCACAGCCTGCATCTGGATGAACATGGTTATCGCAGATTTTGTGGCGATGTTCCCTTGCATACTGACAACGCGCCGGTGCTCGAATTCAGTTCGCCGCTGTCATTCTATCAGTACAACGAAACGTTTCTTGATAACCTTGAAGCCACAATGTTGTACCGTCCACAGAACCTGCGTCAGATTGTGCCTGGGTTTCCTGAAGAACGCGAGGCTGACTGGCACAACCACGAAACAGCCTCCGAATGCTTCTGCAATGTTGTGGTGCAGTTCTACAATTTCCTGATTCATCGAGGCAGGAGTGAACGCGCTGCAGCTATCCAGAATCTCAAAGCGGCTGCCGATTTTGCGAAACGCGGAATGGAGATCCTGTCAACGGATGTCAGCCGCGAGTGGTTTTACGTTCAGTTCTTCGAGATGGCAAGGGCGGCCCTTGAATGAATTGTTGTGAGACTCCAAGCAGCGAATTGGCAGTTCGTCTTAATCAATCATTACGTCAACTTTAGCCCGACAGTTGCTCCGTCGATCAGGACGCTGTCGTTGTTGTTGAGGCCGGATTTATTAGGCTCGTGGCGTGGAATTGGCAGACAGATCTCGTCTCACTGCAAAGGAGATGATTTCTTCCATTTGAGTTATCGCGCGTATCGATTCATTCTTTTTCCGGAATGAGATCCGTTAACACTTTCTGCCAGTGTTTAGCCCGTTCCCTGTCACCTTTTGCGACGGCGGCTCGCATTAAATGACTAATGAGCTTGCGACTCTCCCGGTGTTCTTCATAGAACGGGATAAGTTTGTCATACACGTCGCGTCCGTCGCCACGAAAGAAAAGCAGATCCGATTGCAACAGGACAGCGTCAAGGTTTTCTGGCTCTCCACTGAGAATGGTTTCAGCATTAACGAGAGCTGCTTCGTACTCACCTTTATCGCGTTGAGCCTGGGCAAGAACGAGGCGCACTTTGTTAAAGTCAGGCTGGCGTGCCAGACACCACTGGGCATGAAAGATTGCTTCGTCTGATCTGCCCGCTGTGTAGTATGCGAATGCGAGATTGGCGTGTGCGGCGAATTCCTAAGGAGAGAGACGCAGACAGGTTTCGAGCGGTTTGATCATCTCCTGATTTCTGCCGGCCTCACCCAGCGCGTCGGCCAGCAGCAGATAACTTGCCGGTCGTTCGGGATCAGCCTTGATACAGACTTCGATCACCGGTATCGCCTCCGCTGCCCTGCCTGCGTTGAAGTAGAGTTCGCCAAGGGCCAGATTGGCGGCAATGTCGGCTGGATGCACGTCAAGAATCCGGATCAGAGACTTCTCCGCAAGTGCAACGTCAGCTGATTTGATGGCCAGTGCCGCCAGCAATCGCAGCGACTCTTCTTCAGACTCCGGATCTTTCGACAGCAACTGCAGGTGCTCAATGGATTTTTCGGGAGGTCCGTGCCTTGCGTAGTTGTCGGCAAGCTGTCGGCGAATGAGCTTGTCGTCCGGATTCTGCTTCAGGTACGACTCCAGCAATGACTCACCAAGGACTGAGTCACCGCTTCTCAGTTCTTTCAGGCCCACAGTGCGCAGATCTGGTGATCGTGTGAGAGCAAAGAGAACCAGACCCAATACGGCGAGACAGAGTCCCGTCAGCCATAATTTCCATTGATGCCACATGATTCTGGATTCCCTGTCCGGCCTTCAAGTTGCATGGCGAGCGAAACACATTGCATGGAAGTCGCGACGTAGGCGACGTCGCTCCGCGACTCGCATTTCTGTTCACGCCGGTGCGAAAACAACGCCGCTGGGTGATAACCATAAACCACGGTTGGAGATTCAGCCACGTTGATGGTACGGAATCTCAGTCGGCGGAGCGACTGCGCTACGGAATTGCGAATGCTGAAGGAATGCCTTCCACGAACGCCCATTCCTGATTGACCGCAAGGCTGGTCCATGTCTGCAGTGTTCCATCAGGCCACCGGATCTGTAAGCGAGCGATGCTTTGTTCCTTTCCAACACCCATGGCAATGACGGATTCGCTGTCGGACAGGTAGCTGGTGCTGCCGTCCACGAAGCGCACGATCGTACGACCATCGGCTGTGAAAAGTTCAATTCGCGCGCCGATCGGATTTCCGGTACGGGCTCGTCCGATCAAATTGAGCTTGATCACGTTTCCGCGGCCATCGGTCACGTTTTTCAACAGCAACGGTTTGTCTCCGAGGCAGGTCATTACAATATCTGTTTTGAAATCATGATTGAAATCCAAAGTAGCGGAACTGCGACCGACAAGTGGTTTGCTGAAGATTTCGGTTCAACGACCACCGACCCTGCCAACAAAGTCGGTGGAGGCAATTCTTTGCCGATCAACATCGCTGAGTGCCTGGGTAGATTACTGAAGTCATTTCGGTCGGCTTGCAGCGGTGCCGTCGAAGTAAGATTCAAACTTCGGCCAACTCCAAATCGCAATCTCACGACCAACCCTCAAACCAACTTCATTGTCAATCGGGATGTGATAGCCACCCAAAGCTCGAGACAAAGCAGC
>JANOZG010000485.1:0-6265 GCA_031429275.1 Planctomycetota bacterium | reverse complement strand
GCTTTGTGGTCTTGGCCAAGATGGTGCTCATGGCCGAACGACCATACAGGTCGTCCTGGCTTCAACGCCTCAGCGCACTCGCCGTGGTGGCCGGTTTTCAGGTGTCCACGGGTGGCCGGATTTGGGCCATTGACGTAGTTACTGCGGCCGCCAAAGTTGTTGTAGGCCAGCCATGTATTTGTTGAGGCAAGGACCGCGATCTGAGCCTGAGGCCTGGCCGGCGCGACGACCCAGGGAAAAGAAAAAAATGTTCCGGTCTGCTCACTTTTCGCGTGCAGGTAATACAACCCCGATCGTTCCGGGCCAACAACGTACTGCGTGTGGTGCGGACTATTGCCATAACCCACCTTGTTCCAGCCGACACCCGTCTGCGTGAAATCTCCATCGGGAAGAATCTGCATGACCGCGCGCGGGCCGTGTTCGTCAAACCAACCCAGCAGCTTCACGAATTCCCGTTTCCAGCCGTATCGCCAGAGACTCAATCGATAGGGTTCGGTCGAGTGGACGCGAAATTCAGAACGCTCTCCTGATTTTACAGATCGCGGCCAGACATATCCCAACAGCCCATCGCTGAGTAAGCGAAATTGATACGGGTGATCAGCATTAACCATCATCCGCGAGTGTTTTGATCCGTAGCCCTGTTTCACCAGCGTGACTTCGTATTCACCGGCATCCAGTTCAGCCTCAACCGCACCGCGTGGCGTCGAGCGAACAATCGCATGTGTCTTTCCGTCGGACCGAAATTCGATCAGGACGTCAGCCAGTGCCACATACCGTTCGTCACTCACATAACCGATCAACATCTCAACTTCCTTTCAGCGAACATTTCGGCAGACGTCACCAAACATTATGACAGAAAAAAGTCGGAACGGGAGCCGGGCGGGTAAGGTTTCAATCTCATAGGACTCAATGCTTAACAATCAAATGAGCCGTTTTTGGCGGAGCTGTTTGCACTGGTCAGCAATTGCGCGTGACGTGTACCACAATCGCCAGACGGCAACCTTACACCAGAGATTCCACGTTGCCAGAGCGCGCCGACTTCAGCAGGGCGTCACAAATCTGCTGAGTCTGTAGAGACAAGGTCAACCATTGGTGATTAATGTTTGCTGACTGTATGAGGTCGCAAAAAGCATCTGTGAGGCAGCGTTCAATGGGCGGGTGCGGCACGACATTCTGGTCCGAAGTACCATCGGCGTTGTGCATCCAGAAACGAGGCTTGTCTATATTCCATGGCTTTGTGAAATCATCACAGACAATCGCAGCATTGGTGCCAGCCACTTCCATCCAGCGTCTTCGGACAGCATCAAAACCTGATTCGAATGTTGCCATTTGACCATTCTGAAACCAGAGGATTCCGTTCATACGCATGTCAACGCCATCGCGCCAGCGTGCGGTGGCAAAGACGCGTGTTGGCATCTGTTGAAGCATCCAGAGACTCATGCCGACACAGTACCAGCCGATATCCAGCAACGAACCTCCGCCAAGAGCAGCGGAAAATCGCAGGTTGTCGTCAGCCAACGCCTGTGCCGGGAAAGTGAATGCCGATGTGACCTGACGCACCTCTCCGAGTTGACCGCTGATGACGATCTCTCGCATTGCTCGGGCTCGGGCGGTGTGATACCACATCACTGCATCAAGCAGAACAACGTTGTGCTGGATTGCAGCGTCAATCATTTGCTGAGCCTGTTGCGAGTCCACAGCGAGCGGCTTTTCACACAGGATATGTTTTCCGGCAGCGGCAGCTTTGATTGTCCATTCGCAATGCATGGACGGCGGCAGCGGAATGTAAACGGCGTCAATGTTTTCAGCCGTCAGCAGTTTATCGTAGGAATCATAGGCGTCGGCAATTCCCAATTCGTCGGCAAACGTCCGGGCTTTTTCCAACGAACGACTGGCGACAGCAACAACTTCCGCATGACCGGACGCGATCATCTGAGGCACGACGGTCTTCGCGATCCGAGCAGTGCTCATGATTCCAATGCGGATTTTCAATGGCATGTGCTTGTCTGCGATCAATTCTTATTCACTAAAGGAACTTGTTTTTCAAACTCTGCAATGTGTTTTTCGATTGCCTCACTATTGTCTGGCGTCGTTGATGCAATTTTCATCAAGGACGTGACAGCGGCCAGACAGGCCGCTCCCTCCGGCGTCGCGCCCGCTCGATCGTACACCGACTTAAACAAAGCCGACATTTCCAGTTTTGTTTTGACGGAAAACTTCTTCCAGTCTTCTTCTGAGGGGCTGGTGCCCATGGCCTTGTAACTTGCCATCGTGGATTGCAACACCTTGACGGCTCCGGCGCGGTCGAAATCTCCGGTACCGTTTTCAGATCCCGCCAGCATCCCGCTCTGCCAAACATAATGTCCACCAGCTCCGACCAGCAATACTGCGACCAAAATGCCGATCGCTACTGGATTAATATCCAGTGACCGCCCGGAACTTTTAGAAGTTGATACAGGACGCGCAGCCATCGCAGTCGCTGCCGGACTGGCGAAGCTGGAGCCAGATGACTTCATGGATGCAGGTGCAGATCCAGATGCAGCGTATGACGATGCCGCGATTGGATTCGGAGGCGATGGATTCCCGGGGGCTGCTGCCGAACCGGCTGTTGTTGCAGCGGCCATGGTATGCATGGGTGTCTTCGGTACTGACGGCGCTTTGCTGTCGCTGAAAACGTCGTCAAAGATTTCATCCAGGAGTGCGTCCTCGCCTTTGGCATTTTTGCTGCGTTTGGGCCGAGGTTTTGTTGCCTTCGCTTTTCCAGACGGTGGACTCGTAGAATGTGTGGTCGAAGCTGTTTCGCCGGGAAGTGGCAGTTCGGCGGCTTCAGCTTTTGGCGTCTTGGGTAAAGCAGCACTGGGGGTCGGTGGTTGCAACTGCTCTTGCGGAACTACTGTTGCTTCCGGGTTGTCAGGGCTATTTGCCATTGCCGCATAGGCCGCATCGCCGAGACGTTTCTGCATTGTCGAGGAGACCATTTTGGGGTCGACCTCAATTGTTCGGGACTGCGCGACAGCTCGCATCACACTTGGCAATTGCTCGACGATCTTCCAGGCACCACGTTCACCACATTTCACGCGATCGTTTCTATCAAGCGCGCCGCCTTTGCCAAGTTCGATGAGTGCTTCGAACGACATTGGCCCCATCACCTGACCAATTGATTCACAGAACCATTCCTCTTTGGATTCTTCCCTTGCCTGGGGCGGATTCTGCGGCGGTAGTGTTACCGGTCGAGAAGTAGTTGCCGCCGCCGAAACTGGTATGCTCGGCGTGGGTGGTTGAATCGCTGGTGGTGCATCTGACTTAACATCTTCAGCGTAAGCACTGCGTCTGGTCGTGGGGCCGGAGTCTTCAAACTCAAACGTCAGTTCGGACAGGTCACCGATTTCGTCGTCAGGTGAATCTGAATCGTTGCTGCCATCCGCAAACAGAGATTGTCGGACATCAGAAACCGGGATCCATGATTCGCTGGATTCCTGACGCACAAGGTCACCGTCACCTAATGTGCCGCACTCCAGAAGTTCTTGCAACTGCTCAGCGGTGACCGGACCAAACTCCTCGAACAACAACTGATAATACCATTTCGACGACATCACATTCCCTACTTCAAATGGCCCTGAGCGCGCGAATTATAAGCACAGGTGCGGAAGTTTCTTTTTTTCACAGTCAGCCGCAGGCGTACTCGTTGTCTTTGTTTCGCGTACGCCTGCGGCTGACGGTTAAGCGAGTTTTGTAAAAGTACTTACGCACGTGTGCTTAGCAGCCGCAATTGTAACCACCAACGCTGTCGTCACAAATTGAATCTGCGAAGTTGACTGCCCATTCGCTGGGAGTCGGCCCTTAGATTCGCAATAATACTGAAGTTGCCTGCCGAATCCATTCGTTTTGACGCTGTCCCGCACACCATCCTTCTGAGGAGTTTCCCGCCATGATTCATCCAAATGAGTCCACTTTTTCAACAAAATCTGATCGAACCGAATGCGAATCGCAAAAGCCCAGTGTTGCTCGGCGAGCGTTCCTGGCGAGCGCGGCCACATTGACCACGGCCGCAACTCTGACCGCAGCCCGCATGCTGCACGCGGACGATTTTGACGATGATGCCGCGCCGGTTCGCTATCCCGATCCGCGATTGGTTTCGCTCGACGACCGCTTCAACAAACTGAAACTTGGCAATACTCCGATCCAGCGAGTTCATCACAGCAAGAATACGCTGTGGGCGGAAGGACCGGCGTGGAATGGCGTTGGGCGATATTTGATCTGGAGTGACATTCCAAACAACATTCAGCAGCGATGGCTGGAGGACGATGGCCATGTCAGCACGATTCGAAATCCTGCAAACAACAGCAATGGCAATACGTTTGATCTGCAGGGACGACAGATTTCCTTTGAACATCTGACACGCACGGTCGCTCGGTATGACTATGACGGTACGCGAACTGTGCTGGCCGATTCGTTTGAAGGAAAGCCGCTGAATGCTCCGAACGACGGCGTTGTGCATCCCAATGGAGATATCTGGTTCAGTGATCCAGGCTACGGAGCACTGATGGACTATGAAGGGGAGTTGTCCAGGAATGATTCGCCTCAGCCAAATCAAAAAGAAGCGATTTATCGAATCGAAGCCAGCACTGGTAAATTGTTCAAAATGACCGATGAACTCTTCAAGCCGAACGGTCTTTGCTTTTCACCAGACTACAAAAAACTCTACGCCGCCGACACAGGCTGGTCGCACTATAAACAAGCGTCGAAACAGATTCACGTTTGGGATGTCGTGGACGGCAGGAAGCTGGCGAATGGACGGGTGTTTGCGTCCATGGATCTGGTGACGCCCGATCAGACAACAAAGTCCGGGTTTGCGGATGGCATTCGCTGCGACGTTTACGGCAACATCTGGGCCAGTGCGGGCTGGGTCGGCGAAGGCTACGACGGTGTTCATATTTTTGCAGGCGAAGACGGAACGCGTATCGGGCAAATTCTTCTGCCGGAAATCTGCAGCAATGTCTGCTTCGGTGGAACAAAGAGGAATCGCCTGTTTATGACGGCCAGCCAGTCCGTCTACGCTGTCTACGTGAACTGCAAGGGCGCTCATCATTGCTGAGTGCTGGTTATCACTCGGCACTCGTCATGATCACTACGCTGCGTCAGGTTTGGTTTTTTGCACAAGTCAGCCTGACCCGGCGTTCCTCGCTACTCGTGCTGACGCAAGAAATCTGCAGAACAGAGGGAGAAATTCCTTCGACGCAGCGACTTCTGGCTCCTGAAGCTAAAGGTGCGTGTTAGGTTTGAGACAATCGCGGTTTGAGCTGTGATGTCACAGATGTCTGCCGTCTATCAAACTTCGGAATCAAAGGAGCCTTTAATGAGCAGACTATTCTGCTGTGTGATGTGGTGTGGATTGGCATGTCTGGGGGCGATTGTTTCAGGCAACGTTCATGGTGCTGACCGCTTTGCAGTGCAGACGGTAAGCCCTGCAATCCCCACCCACGGTGGTTTCGCCATCGCGCCCCAAATCATGGACTCCATGATGGATGGCGGTTATGACGATAGTGGTGGTCATCAAGGCAGGAGCTACTCGCAAGGTGGCGTTGTTGAACTACCGATGACTTCAGGAACCTACGGCGCAGGCGAATTGGGAATCGCGCCGAAGGGCACAATTGGCCAGACTTACACACGTGTCTCTCACCCAGTACCGATGGACAAACATCCGCGCATAGGAATGCTGGCCGTCAAAGACAATGGAGCCGTCCCGTATCTTTCTGTCGGCGTGATGGGGGGAATTAAGATGAAGAACGGTATCTGGTTGTTTGAATCCACACGACCGCTTGATGTGGGAGCCTGTCAGATCGTTCGTGTTGAAGCTCGCGAAACGCCGCAGGATATTGAACCTTATGCAACGCGATTTGTGCGTCTGATCCCGGGACGTATTGTCTATCTGGAGTTCTGATTCGTAGCGCGACAGAGATTCCAGGTTCCTTCACCCTGTGAAACAGCACCTTGATCTTTTGAGCCCGGACAACCTTATCAAACGTGATCCCGATCGTATCCCCTGCGATCGGGATCGCTTTGTTTTATGTTCCTTGCAGGACACTGTTGACTTGAGCCTGAGGCGCTAGCCGATTTCTTTCGATGAATCCGCTAGTGCTCTGTCCGCCATGGCTTGATGGGTGGCCGGGGTTGGAGGGCGGTAGCCCGAAACCCAGGGGCTTCCTTCGCTCCGCTCAGTCCAGCCCCGGCCACCCGATCCATCAACGCACGGCTGACGGAGCAC
>JANOZG010000484.1:0-8611 GCA_031429275.1 Planctomycetota bacterium | reverse complement strand
CACGCCAGCCCTTGACTTGAAGTTCATGTGCCACAGTTGAAACTGGCAAACCGTTGGCATCAACATTGACAGCACCGTTAAACGTCTTGATCGCGGCCGTCATGCTCGTTGCGGAGGATGACGAATCGGTGTAGTTATGTTTGGGATTTCCAGCGTCGGGTTTGCCCATGAGATAACCGGCATCGCTCGGCGTAACCCACGGAGCCGCGCCTGCCACTGACGCATCGTAGCCGCCGCGAATCTTACCGCCGGGGTTTTTCACTGTCTGTGCGTTGACATCGACGTCTGTTCCCTCATTGTGTGCGCTGGTTACGAAGAAACCGAACTGAGTTGTTCCGTTCGCATCATAGTCCTGAAAATGTGTTCCATGGCCTCGGCCTTCTGAGTAGGTAACTTTCTTCTGATTCCAGATTGCTGCGGCTCGTGTGGTGTGCCAGTCCATACCGTCAAAGATAACCAGAAAGATGTACTTCTTGCCTGCGTCCGCTGCGGCTCGCTGCAGATCAGTGACGTTTGTCTGATCCATCCACACGGCTTCCGGATTGACGGTATTTTCCGGGACATATCCATAAAGAGCCTGCACCTTGGCTTCAGAGCGATAAACGCTGTTCGTCCCGAGGTACGAATTCAGGTCAACACCGTCACCCGCGCCTTTTGTGCCGAATGTATAGACCGGAATCAGTCGGTTGGAATGCGTTTTCCAGGCCGTATAGATGTTGGGATCGCGCCCCCAGTGCCCAAATGCTGCTTTATTATCTTCAATCGCTTTGGCCTGAATTTGCTTTGGGAAGTCGATTGCATCCGCCGCAGCAACATCGACAGGCGATGTTGCTTTGGTGATGATGGGCGTCTTGTCATCGGCCCGCGATTCAACTGCAAAGTGAAAGCAGACAACAGAAAGCAGGACGATGTTTTTCATATGGCCTCGATTAAAAATGAGTGGGACGGAACCCATGTTTCGTCAGTATTTTGCGGGGGAGAAACAGATCCAGAGACGCATCGTACGAAAAAAGGTTCTGAGTATGGTCCAAACGTCAGCAGATCTCGCAAGTGAACGAGCAAAGTTTATCTTGGTTCGCTGGAATCCTGCTCAGGTTTGGATATCGTGCTTTGTTAATTACAGGGATTACCGATCGACCTGCAGGACGGGAATCCAGTCCTGCCCTACTATGATACACACCAACTCACACCTGCCGGTTTTCGAATCATGATCTCATCCGCACTACGTTTCTCAATCGCCGCTCTGGTCTTTGCTTGTACGGCGCATGTCAGCCTTGCTCAGGACGCCCCTGCGCTAAACTGGTTTCGATCCGATGTTCAGGAAGGTACAGCCAGCGCATTTTATCGCTGGGCAGTTGATGGATCCGTCGCAAATGCTGATTCTGCGAACCTTACAATTATCACGGATGGACATTGTTCACTTCATGTGAACGGCCAGCGAATTCTGAAAAATGCGTCGATGCCTCAAGCCGACGGAAGCATCACGGCCACTGGTTTAAATGTGAAATCATTGTTGCGACAAGGACGCAACACGGTTGCGGTCGAAGTTCATTCAGCAGACAAGACGGCTCTCGTCGGCATCGCAATTCAGGCTGTGAAGGGCGACAAACAAACAACGATCGGTGGCGCGTGGAAAATCGCGCCGATCATCCCACCTGTTGGCTGGCAACAAACTGATTTCAATGACCGCGACTGGCCGGAAGCTAAAGCTGCCGGAGGCGAACCGGGAGAGCGTTTCAAGGTGGTCGCTGCTGAAAATACTTCAGCCCCCGTGATTCCTGCGAAAGCGCGTACGACGCCTTTTCAGTTTGAAGATGGCGATCACGTCGTGTTCGTGGGAGCCACGTTCTTCGAACGCGCTCAGTTATCCGAACATCTTGAAGCGACACTCACAGGCACACTTGGCGATAAACATGTGACTTTCCGAAATCTTGGCTGGAGCGCGGACACAGCTTATGCTGATTCACGCGGCATCTTTGACCGGCCGGATGTCGGCTACCTGCGCATGGTTGAACATATTCGGGCTGAAGAACCAACAGTCGCCTTCATCTGCTACGGCCAGAACGAAGCGCTCACAGCTGGCATGACGCCGGATAATTATTCGCAACAGCTGGGCAAACTACTCGACGAACTGGCAGCATCCGGAATTGCCTGTGTGCTGGTATCGCCGCATGAACTTCTGCCAACTGCACCGCCGCTTCCATCGCCTTCCAGATTCAATGCGAAAATCAAAGTCTATTCAGAGGCCACATCCAGCGTCGCGCAATCACGGGGATTACTCTTCGTTGACATGTTTACTGATTTCACGAAACGGATACTGGAAATCGATGCCGAAGTGACCGGGACCAACGCTGCCAACCCAGCGACCGTCTATGCATCTCTTGCAGACAACGGCATGCATCTGACGAAACACGGTTATCATTGTGCGGCCAGAATATTTACGGAGCGGCTGCTTGGCAGTGCGGACCATACAAAATCCGAAGCTCCGTCACACTACGAGGCTCGTCGTCAGCTGATTTTAAAAAAGAACGAACTCTACTTTCACCGCTGGCGACCGCAGAACATCACCTACCTGTTTGGTTTCCGCAAACATGAACAAGGCAACAACGCAGCCGACATCGCTAAATTTGATCCGTTCATTCTTGATCTGGAAAAGCAAATCCACGAGCTACAATAGACTGTCGGCAGGGAGAACATTGTCAAAATTCGTTCCTGCATTAAACCACTGTCGCACGCCACGTTGGCGATCGCAGGAATTGCTCCAACTGACATCCGGGACGCACTGTTGCCCACTGAATCTGTGATCCTGGAACCACCCGAATCAACGTGGCCTGACAGCCTGTTCCTGCTGTCAGATTCAACGCTTGGCACATTGCGTCAGCAGGCAAGAAAACGCCTTGTCGATTCCGCCGAACAGTTTGTGCTGCGGCTATCAGACGCCGCTCGCCGCGCAGGAATGTTGCTCGCTAGCCGCCCATTGCTGACAGGTGATCCACTTGAAACTCCAATGGTAATGACTGGGCATCAGCCGGTGATATTTCATTCCGGCCTGACATTCAAATATCAGGCGACAGAAGACTTCGCAGTTCGACACAACATGATGGCCGTCGCTGTTGTGATTGATACCGATGAAGGCGACGCCGGATCGTTCTCAATACCCGCCTGTGATCTTTCTCAGCAGTTGCCCAAGAATTCGGCAGTTTCTTCAATGCCTCGCCTGACTTCAAAGTCCGCCACGCTGGCTCAAACACCGGGATTGTATTCCGGTAGTCGATTGAAACCCGGCAGCGCACTGTCCGCAGAATTCGCCACGTTGCAAAATCAGTTACGAGGCTGTGGTCAGGACGCTGCGGCTGCTGCGTTTCGCGTGGTCGGGGAGCAATACGTATCACTCTCAGAAACTTCCCCGTCCCGATTTTCCACGATGGAAGCGAATCTGATCTCGCGTTGGAATGCGGGCATCGGCGGCAGGATGCTGGAACTACCGCTGTCCGCAATCTGCAGCTTTCCTGAGTTCATTCGGTTCATTGCGCCGATTCTTGAACGCCCGTTTGAGTTCGCTGAATGCTACAACAAAAATCTGACATCATTCCGCGCAGAACATCGCATCCGTAACGAAGCCAATCCGTTCCCAAACCTTGCCATTGAACGCAATTGGTGCGAACTCCCGTTTTGGGTCATCAATCATTCCGCGGGAACTCGACACGTTCTTCAAATTCGCCGTGAACCTGACGGACTGGCGTTGGAATGCAATGGAGAACGACTAACATCGCTGCAAACAGGCCAAGTCGCAGAAGCTATCACATCATTGCTATTCGGCGGCCAGCAACTTGTCCCGCGTGGAGCGTTGATCACGGCAACATTGCGATTGCTCTTCAGCGATCTCTTCATACATGGAACGGGCGGCGGTAAATACGATCCCTGCACTGATGGTCTGATTCGAAGTTGGTGGTCGGTAGATCCTTCACCATTCGCTGTCGCCAGCGCGTCGCGGTATTTGTTTGCCGACGAACGCACGCATTTGCTTTCACTGCAACAGATTGAATCACAACTTCGCGATATGCAGTACAATCCTCAGCGGTTTCTCGGAACGAATGTCTTTTCCTCTGCACTCGAAACGAAACTGATGTCACTGTTGAACCAGAAAGAAACGGCCGTCGGTCAGATGAAGACGGCTCGAGAAACTGGTGTGTCAGCCAAAGACATCGGTCGTGAAATCCAGCGGCTCACCGACGAAATCAAGACCTCAGTCTCTCTGGAATTTGAACCACGTATTGCGGTGCTGCGAGATCTTTCAGAACAGAACATCTCCGCCATCACCAGTCGCACCTGGCCATGGTTTCTATTCACCGAAACGTTAAGTTCTCCTCACGCTTGAATTCACTTGTCTTTTTGCAGAACAGACTTTTCCGGATCGCGCTCCAGCAGATAGAAGGCACTGTCAGCTCGTAAGTTTGCGCCCACCAGGCGATCGACCGACCGGCCTCGCACGATCGGGCTTTCTTTGACGATCCTCAAGCCAATTCCGTCCATGAGGTCTCGAAAGTCTTTCATCGACATGAAGTGTACGTTGGGCGATTCATACCATTCAAAAGGCAATGCCTGAGTAATCGGAGTTCTTCCGCGACGCAGAACCTCCAGTCTCACTCGCCAATGTCCAAAATTGGGGACGACAATCAACGCGCGATGAGCGACCCTCAACATTTCCAACAGCAGTTTCTTGGGATGTCGCACCTGCTGCAGGGTCTGACTGAGCACAGCGAAGTCGAAGCTGTCGTTGGGAACATCGACCAGGCCTTCATTCAGGTCTGCTTCAATCGCGGGCAGGCCGCGATGGATGACCGATACAATATTCGCGTGTTCAACTTCCACGCCCATTGTCGTGCAACCCATTTCGTCCCGCAGTCGCTGCATCAGTCGTCCGTCTCCGCAGCCAAGGTCGATGACGCGACTGCCACGGTCGATATGCCGCATGATGAGTTCATCTGTGAGCTGCACCGAAAGATCGGGCATCTGGTAGCGATTTGCAATTGGCATGGATGGTCAGATTCTTGTTGCTTTAGAATTAAGGATGAAGCGGCAAAAACGTTGCGGATGGTACCGAGGGCTGGAGTTATCGAGCAAAATCCACGGTACGGCAAGCCGCTGGAGGTGAGAACTTATGGCGGTTTACTTCCGCAAAAAGTCTGAGAAGCCAGGCTTCATCGGATGTTTAGGCAGTCAAATGGAAGTTTGTTGGGTAAAATCCCGGTAGCCCCTGTGGAAGTTTGGAACCTTGAATTCAGGATATTTGCCATGAAAACAGGAACATCTTTGATATCTCTGGTCGTTGCAATCGCGGCAGTCGTGAGCCCTGTAGATTCTGGCAATCGTGCCAATGCGGCGTGCGTTTGTCCGTTCTGCGATGCTCCGGCGTTGATGATGTCTGAGCAGATTGGACAGTGCGACCACTTACTTCGGGGTAAATGGCTGTCTGGTGAAAAAGGTGAAAAACTGCAAAGCGGCTCGTCCACTTTCGAAATTCTGGACGTGGCATTTTCAAAGGATGATCGATTTCAAGTCGGCCAAATTGTAGTGATGCCACAGTATATCGCGGGCAATACTGCAAGTTCATATTCTCTAATGGGGCCAGACGACCGGTTAGAAGATTGGCACGTGCCAGCGGAAATCACTGAGGCATCGTGGACTTATCTGTCAAAAATGCCGCCGTCGGTTAAGGACTTGAAGGCACAGTCTGCGCGACTGCTCTATTTTCTGCCCTACTTTGAGAACGAGGATCTGTTGATTTCCAATGATGCATTTGGTGAATTCGCCGCCGCACCTTATGAGGTCATCGTGCCACTCAAAGATCAACTTCCGCGTGAAAGAATTCTTGGATGGTTACAGGATTCAAAGACCCCTGTGACAAGAATTGGTTTCTACGGCATGTTAGCTGGCATTTGCGGCAAACCGGAAGACGCCCCGATTCTGGAACAGAAGATCGTCACACTGGATGCCGATTTTCGCCTGGGAATCGAGGGCGTCATGGCTGGCTATATGATGATCGCTGGTGAATCGGGATTAGCCAAACTGGAAGAAGCGAAAATTCTCAGCAAGACAGCCATCCACAAGGACGGCAAAGAAATCAAACTGCCGTTCAGCGAAACATACGCCGTCATGCAGGCGCTACGATTCATGTGGACTTATGAACCGGACCGCCTTCCAAAAGATCGCCTCAAGCAATCCATGCATCTGCTGCTGGAACGGTAGGAATTGGCAGACCTTTTCATCACCGACCTCGCCCGCTGGAAAGTCTGGTCCATCCAGGACCGCTTGATGGCAATGTACAGCGATGAAAACTACGACATCCCTGCAATCCGCCGTGCGATTGTGCGTTACCTGTACTATTGCAGCCAGGAAAAGAACGAACCAGGCGCAGATGGGACTCGAACGCCGACGGACGATGCCGTGAAAGCCGAAACCAACATGAAGCGGCTGGAGGAGCTTGATCCAAAGACCGTGAGCGATGCGAAGCGGTATTTGATTCGGTAGTAGAGTTTACCAAGCGACAGCACGGGCAAAACGCATTTGCACGATCGGATGCCCGCGTTCCTCTTGTCGAACTCCCCAAAACGTACATCCCGGGCCTGTCGTCATGGGTTAAACGTCACAATCACGTTCGATCTCCGCTCATTAAACGGGCTATTGTGACAAAACTCTTGCTGGGGTTTTTCGGGAAATAGCACGGCTTTTGATGCTGTCGAACGTCATCGGGCATGGATATACTGCCCTTGCCCGCCTTTGGTGCCACACATAACACTCCCGCTACTGGAACGCTTGATCATGAGTGAAAACGGATTGCAGCTGCCGGAAACCACGCGCGTTCGCTTGGTTGAGTTTCAAAAACGAGTGCGGGTTATCAAGGTGGCTGAGGGTATGCTTGCCGGAGCCTTCGGGCTGCTCGCATCCTACCTTGTAGTCTTCATCATCGATCGCTTCATTGATACTCCCGCTTTGGTGCGAACGGCGCTCCTGGTAACAGGTTCCATCGGCATGGCGGTCTTATTTCCGCTGAAGTGTCATCGCTGGGTCTGGGGAACTCGCACGATGGAGCAGGTTGCGATTCTGCTCAAACACAAATTTCCAGCGCTGGGTGATCAGTTGCTTGGTATCGTTGAACTGGCCCATAGCGACAAGAATCTTGGCACAAGCACGCGACTGGCTCAGGCCGCCATTCAGCAGGTGGATGCAGTTGTTCGTGAACGCGATTTCTCCGACGCGGTGCCGTTCGCACGTCATAAGTTCTGGGCGACGGTTTTTGCGGTTCCTGCCGTGCTGACTTTGCTGGCATGCGCAATTGTCCCGGCTGCAGGATTCAATGCGATGGCTCGCTGGCTGATGCCGTGGCGAGATGTCGATCGTTACACGTTTGCTCAGGTTGAGAATCTGCCGAATCAAATGGTTGTGCCGCACGGAGAAGAGTTTTCGTTAAACGCCGCATTGTCTGAAAAGACGCGATGGTTCCCACCAGTAGCGTCAGCAAAGTTCGATGATCAGCATGTTGTGACAGCGGCGAAGCAGGATCAGGCCTATCGGTTTCAATTGCCGGCTCAGACAAGTAACAGCAATTTGAATATTCGTGTTGGCGACCTTACGAAAGAAGTCGCCGTTGAAGTCGCTAATCGGCCGGAACTGAGTTCACTGTCTGCAACGATCAAGTTGCCCGACTATCTTCAATACACACGCGCTGTGAAAGCCGATGTGCGTGGTGGCGTGATTTCCGTACTCAAAGGCGCGACGGCGGAATTCGAGGCGGAGATCAGTCGCGGGCTCGCGGAAGCGACGGTCAGCAATGAACGAGCTTCCGTCGACGGCAACCGAATTCACCCGGCACCGCTGGTCGTGTCAGAATCTGCAGTCATGGATTTCCAGTGGCGCGATGAACTCGGTTTGACCGCGAAAGATGCGTTCAAGCTCAAGATCAACGCCGTCGAAGATGCGGCTCCGGAGATCAATTTTCAGCAACAGGAACCTCAACAGGTTGTGATCTCAACCGACACGATCACATTCGACATGCAGTCTCGCGATGACTTTGGTGTGAAGAATGTCGGCATAGAATGGAAGGGCGTGCAGCATCCAATTCAGAATCCAAATCCGGATTCTGGCGAGAAGCTTGTCAAAGGCGGCACTCCGGAAGAGACGCGACTCACGGCGACTGCGACCTTCTGTGCCGAAACGGACAACATCCGCCCTCAGACGCTTGAGGTTCGATCGTATGTTGAGGACTATAAACCAGAACGGGGTCGCATCTATTCGCCACCATATGTGTTGCATGTCATGTCACCGGATCAACATGCGGTGTGGATGATGGCTCAATTGCGTCGCTGGGCGAGCCTTGCTGACGACGTGTACGAAGAAGAAATGCGACTGCACGATGCCAACCGACAGATTCGTCAGATGGGGGCAGATCAATTGAATGCCCCTGAAACTCGCCGACAAATTGAACAGCAGGCTGAAGGCGAAAAAGCCAACGGTCAGCGTCTGACAGCAGTGACCGATCAGGGTGATCAATTGCTCAAGCAGGCTCTAAGAAATAAAGAAATGATGGTTGGTCATTTGGAAACATGGGCTG
>JANOZG010000483.1:0-4369 GCA_031429275.1 Planctomycetota bacterium | reverse complement strand
CGAGAAACCAGATTGGGCTGGTACTCCTTCATCGAAAGGAAGTCGTATTTTCTTTTGTCATTGGCACCCTGACCAACCAGCGTCGATTCTTCCCCAGGAAGCACGAAGAAAATCCCGCCAGATTCGCGAGCCATGCGGACTTGTTCGTATGGACCGAACCCTGCCGACTGTGCATCCCAGCGTGAATGCAGGCCATTCCATTGCAGGCATTCCGGAAACGGCGTTTCTGGTCCACGACGAATTGGAATCCAAAAATGTTCCTGTGTTGGTTCATCGATCCAAAGTTGGCGGGCATGGGGATAGCCGAACATGCTTTCGCGGCCAAGGAAGTACAGCGGAGATTTTGCCGCGCGAGCTTCAGAAATGGCCTGTTCGACAAATTCGCCATCGTCGCCGGATTCGTCCGAAACAACGATGACCGCCAGCTTTCGCTTGCCGACGATGGCCGTCTTCTTGTAATTGCGGATGATCGTCGCAATCGACTGACACATGTTTTCCTGTCCGGATTGATCCACAGGAACTTTGTCGATTGCAGCTTTAATCAATTCGAAATCCGACGTTGGTCGAACTGTATGTTCCTTGATCCCCTGACCGTAGCTGGCAACAACTGTCAGCAATTGTTCGCTACCCTTTCTGAGCTCTTCATCTTTTTCAGAGGCGATCTTGAGTTCGTCTAAAACTCGCATGTAGTTTTCACGGATTTCTTTGCGATCATCGACCATACTGCCTGATTCGTCGAAGAGCCAGACAACAGTGACTTTTTGTTGTCTCATCATGCGGATGATTTCCTGTGTGATGATGCCCATCGCGGCGCCGTAGCCTTCTACCATGGAACCGACCTCGCCGACGATTTCGCCTTCACCCAATTCCTGTCCGAGCATTTCATCTGAAGGCAAAGCCACATCGGTCGTGACAGGGCGAATGTTGACTTCCTTCATTACGGCTGCTTTTTGCACATTCACCGGTGCTGCTGCCGGCTGAGCAGATGCACCCACTGCAGTGGAGGGTGTTCCCCCCGCGATAAAGTTCAAGGTTTCTGCCGGAGCAGTATCAAGTTCGACCTCACGCGTAATTTCTTCCTGCGGCATTTCCTCAGTAAAGATCGATTCAATCTGCAGTTCTTTTGCAAACGCTGGCAAAGCTCGATGTACAAAATACAGAGCTCCGAGTATCGACACGTTCAATAGAATTGACACGCCAATCGATGGCAGGTTTTTAAGAAAGGACTTCATGGAAAACTCCTGAAGTAACGACCGCAACAAATAAAACGAAATGGAAAACTTGACCGAACAGGCTCTCTCGACCGCTGCCCCTTGAGAAAACTCGTAGTGAAATTGTACAGACACGGCGTGCCTGAATTCAAAGGAACTCTGCATAATCCTTGATGAAACGGGTTTAGGCGAACGAGACGGGCCGCATGGTCGAAAATTGTCGAAGATTGAACATTGTGCCTCAATTCCACAGAGAACCGGTTTTACGTTGTTCCGATACTCAATGAGTTGTTATCGTTTAACTTCGCTCAATGTCAGCAGGATTTAGATCATTGGTCACTGTGGTCTCCCCTCCAAAAATGTCCGAAAAAAACAAGGCTGCCGCCTCCACCAGTCCACCAGCTCTAAATACACAGCCTGCCAAGGCGAAGGCATCTAGCCAAGGTGTGATTTGCATGTGGCACGGTTTAGGACTTGGAGGCTGGCTGAAGATCCTGAGCCACAAGCCAAAGTTTACGCCTTCCTATTCCTTTCGCTGGGCCTCCATTTCGGCCCTTAGTGTTTTGACATCCATCGAGAACCTGCTTGAATCGGCAATCTACGGGCGAAAGGTGGCTCGCACTCAGATTGAACATCCGCCAATTTTCGTACTGGGACACTGGCGCAGTGGGACAACATTGCTGCACAATCTCATGACAATGGATCCGGAATTGACCTATCCGAATCTTTATCATTGCATGTATCCAGGCAATTTCCTGCTCACCGAAAGTATTGTGCCGCAGCTGACGAAGTTTTTCATTCCCAAAACCCGTCCGATGGATAACATCGCAACCACATGGCACACCCCACAGGAAGATGAAATCGCCCTGGCAATGGATTGCGGACTTTCGCCGTATCTCATGCTGGCGTTTCCAATGCAGCGAGAGATCTACGGACGATATTTCGATCCACGAGACATGACCCCGGAAGAACGAACAACCTGGAAAGGTGCACTGCTCCGATTGTTGCAGAAGCTCACGATTCGCAAGAACCGCCCAGTGGTTCTGAAGTCGCCGAGCCATACCTATCGTGTGGCAACGCTACTAGAGATGTTTCCTGACGCAAAGTTCATTTACATCTATCGTGATCCGTATGCGGTTTACAACTCTTCGATGCACTTGCGAAAAACAATGTTCGCCGAGAATTCGCTGTTTCCTCAGAACATGGATGGAAACGAAGAGGAGATGTTACTGAACTATGAAACGTGCATTCGCACTTACGAAGAAACGAAGTCGCTGATTCCTGCAGGCAATCTTCACCAACTTCGATTTGAAGATCTGGAGCTGGATCCGCTGGGAGAGATGGCTCAAACCTACAAGACGCTGGGGCTGACAAACTGGGCGACGGTCGAACCATTGATCAAACAGGAATTGCCGAAACTTACGGACTACAAGAAGAACTCGTTCCGTATGGATAAAGAGTTGATGCAAAAAGTCTATGGGCGGCTGAAATGGGTCTTCGATAAATATGGATATTCCAGTCGACTTGAAGAATCTGAAGTCCCCATTTCCTGAAAACTTGATGCCAGTGCCCCGGAACTGTGCCTGTACAACATGAAATTTGCGGCAGACCTGTTATGAATCGCCGCATGAAAGTCTCCATATTTCTTTTTGCAGCCGCCCGCGAAGCTGTCGGCAAAGAAGCCGTTGAGCTGGAACTGCCAGTTGCAGCCACGGTTTCCGCTGCCCGATCCGCGTTACTTGAATCCTACCCAGCGTTGACATCCCTCGCTAGAAATCTTCTCTGGGCGGTCAACAATGAATATGCCAGCGACGATCGTGTGTTGAAGGCAGCGGATGTCGTAGCGTGCTTTCCGCCTGTGAGCGGAGGTTAACCATGATCACGCTGACTCAACACACCATTGATTTTACGTCGCTCACCGAATCGGTACGTAATCGCAATGCAGGCGCAGTTGTTTTGTTTCTTGGGACCGTGCGCGAATTTACCGGTGCAGCACATACTGCCTGGCTGGAATACGAAGCGTTTCCCGCGATGGCGATTGCCGCCATGGAGCGTCTTGAAGCTGAAGCGCGGGAAAGATTCGACGTCGTAGAACTAGTCATTTCGCATCGTTACGGTCGCTTAGAATTGGGCGACATCGCTGTCGCGGTCGCTGTAAGTTCACCGCATCGGGCACAGGCCTTTGAAGCTGGCCGGTGGCTGATTGACACTCTGAAAGAATGTGCGCCAATCTGGAAGAAAGAACATTATGCCGACGGAGGGACCGAATGGACGGGGCAGTGATGAAGAGCAGTAAATGTGGAATAGTATGTGGTAAATAGGGATTAGCGAATCGAAACTGGGGAAAAGTCGCTTATCCTTCGTTGGTATTCCCTATTCCCTGTTATTAATTCGCAACTCGCAATGAACGACGAAAACTCATCCAAACGGCTGATCGATCGATTTGGTCGCCTGCATAATAACCTGCGGATCAGCGTCACGGACCGCTGCAATATTCGCTGTTTCTATTGCATGCCGGCCGATACGGTGGAGTTCATGCCGAAAGCCAATTTGCTGACGTTTGAAGAAATCGAACGAATTGTCCGAGTGGGAACACAACTAGGCATAGACCAGGTTCGACTGACCGGCGGCGAACCACTGGTGAGGCGTGACCTGAATGTGCTGGTTCGTCAACTTGCAGCTTTGCCGGGCGTTCGCGACATCGGATTGACAACCAATGGCATCCTGCTGGAAGAGCAAGCTCAATTATTGAAGGACGCGGGCTTGAAGCGATTGAACATCAGCCTGGATGCTCTCGACCCGGAAATCTTCAAAGCTGTGACTCGCCGAGAAGGCTATGAACGCGTCATTGCCGGAATTGAAGCGGCTCGGAAAGCCGGATTTTCCCCGATCAAGTTGAACGCCGTGTCAGTTCGCGGGCTGACCGAAAATCAGATCGTGCCCTTCGGTCGCCTCGCACGAGAAACTGCGACTGTGGTACGGTTTATCGAATTCATGCCGCTGGATGCAGACGGGCAATGGCAACGCGACAAAGTGCTGTTCGCGCATGAGATCATTGGAATACTGGAAGCAGAATTCGGACCGATGCGACCTGTGCCGCAGAAAAGAAATGATGCATCATCGACGCCATTGCTACCTGTTCTTGGGACCGTTATCGC
>JANOZG010000482.1:0-8247 GCA_031429275.1 Planctomycetota bacterium | reverse complement strand
AAAACTGGTGTCGGGCACTTTGACGAGCTTAAATCGTTTCATGCAGGTGCGTGGTGCGTTTTTGTTGTTTGATTTCCCCTTCAACTTGCAGCAATACGCCAAATGGCGTCATACTGCTCGCGATACATCTGGCTTCAAATTCTATTTTTGAATTTCTGGAAGCCAGTGTCCCTCCAGCAGGATAACAGGGATGTTTCAGAATCTCGGGCGTTTTGTTACCGTGCGTTTTCTGCTGTTGTTGGTCTTGATTCTAACTCGGCCGAATGCGGCACAGGCGCAAAGCTCCGGACAACTGTCCGAAAAGCCGATCGCGATCTTTTATGCGAGAAACATCACACAGAGACGAGCTCTCAGCTATGTGATTAAACTCACGGAAAGAATGAGCTTTGCAGAATCGATTCGTGGTGATCTTGCCAGCGAAATAGAGTCGCAGGAAGAGGCTGATCCGGAGGTGCAGAACTCCGTCGATGGATACGCCCTCTATCTCGTTTCTGGAGTAATTCCGAGTCTTGAAACGGTTTCTTTCTCCAACGTTGCCGATGTGGATCATGCAAAACGCTTGCTTGGGACAACATCGGAGAATCTCACTGTCAAAGAAATGGGAAACGATTGCTTTATTGTGGAGTCGACAACCCGAAATGCCACCCCACTCCCGGAAGGCGCAGATGAGTCGAAATACACTATTGGAGACGGGAGGGCTGCGGAAAGCAACGGCATCACTCAGACCAGCTATGAAGTGAGCCAGTCGATCGAAGAGAAGGACGGCAAGAAACTCATCGTGTCGACTTCTACACAACGATCATTCTATCGCGTCTATGATCAATATCTGTACGAGGGCGAATCTGAAAAGCTGTTCAATATTATGCTTCCAGCTGCGGCTGATATTTCTGCAGGCATCAACGAAGCGAACGACCTTGGTTTCAGCATCTATCTCGATCGTGTACCGAAGGCCATGCGTGAGCTGAGCTGGAACATGGTCTCTGCCGGTTTAGGCGCCCAAATGCAGCAGCACGATGGCGAAACTGAGACCGCTTACAACATGCGTCGAGCTTCCGGTGACCTTGGTCTTGGAATACTGAATGCTGCGTTATTCGACATTGATTTTTCGAATGGCTCCCTGAAATTTGCTACTGAAGAGACGCAATCCATTGAGGGTGAACTTCGCATTCGTGCTCGTAATAACAGTGGCATGAGTGACAATTTGCAGCGAGCCATTGGCGATAGCCGATTCGCTCCGATCCTGCATGACAATGCTGCCGTCACCAACCATGCATGTATTCGCCTGCCTGAAGATTCCTCAAGTGCTCTTACAGCGACTGGCGACTGGCTGAAGGAAACATTCGCCACCGAATTCAGGAACGATCCGGCGATGCTCAGTGCGGCAGAGACACTCGCGGAATCGTTCACCGGCATTGCCGAGCATCGCAATCTGGAACTGCTGCTCAAGGTCGGCTGGACTGAAGAATCGTCCGGAGTGATCTACGGTGGCGTCCAGCTGCACGACAATCCGCAATTGCTCACCAGCGTCTATCAAATCATGGAGCATGGCCTTTCGCAACTGGCAGCTCATCCGACGCTGCGTGCAAACCTGGGCGACAATGTGCTCGAAATGATTAACGATGGCGATATGGAATTCATTCGCATTTTGCTGCCACAGGACTCGGTCGATGCCATCACTGAAAGTTGTGGTGCCCGGATCACACATATCTACCTGGCTCATCAGAATTCCTGCCTGTGGTTTGCTGCTGGTGGTGAGAATGCAAAGGAGATTATTCGACTGTCCATCGCACGATGCAACGAAAGCAATTCAACTCAGGCTCCATACATAAGTGCCAAAATTGATATGGAACGATGGCTGGCTTATCCGCAGGATGATCCCACCGGCATCGCGCAAATGCCGCATTGGCTGGATGAGAATTCCTGGTTGTTTCCGCCGAACCCGTTTCTGGTGATGATGCAAGGCTTCGACAGTCCAGAACGCAAGCCCCAGTCTCTGATGCAGCGATCGTTTGAACTCGGCGGTTTACAACAGTTCAAATTGACGCTGAACGCCGACGAAAGCGGCCTGCTGCTGCAGTTGAGCCTGGGTGAAGCATTGGCAAATCATCTGCTGGCTCGTTTCATTGATTCTCAGGTGGACGAGTAATAGTATGGGAATAGCGGGCTCAACACTTTCATCGATTCATGCCTGCTCCTTCGGATGTTCCCATATTGATGCGAAACCTTTACCAAACCTTCGTATGTCCTGTGCTGTTCGCAATCGACGCCGAACGTATTCACAATCTCACGTTGCGGACCTGTGAGATTGCGGGCTCCTCAGGCTGGATACGCCGAGGTGCGAGGGCGAGTTTTAGTTTTTGTGATCCTCGTCTCAGCCAGACGATTGCCGGGATTCATTTTGAAAACCCAATCGGATTAGCGGCAGGCTTTGACAAGAATGGCCATGCGATCGAATTGATGGGGGAACTCGGATTTGGCCACGTTGAGATCGGTTCGATTTCAGCCCATCCGTCGCAAGGGAATCCGCGTCCTCGGCTTTTTCGAATTCGTGAAGACGAAGCGATTGTCGTGAACTACGGCGTACCGAACGAAGGTGCGGAAGTTGTGGCGAATCGATTGAAGTTCAAAACGTGTTCGGTCCCATTGGGGATCAACGTCGTGAAGACCAACGATTCCCGTCGGCCAGCGACCGACGAAGAAGTTTTGAGCGACTATGCGAGCACATGCCTGCGGCTGGAAGGTTATGGCAGCTATATCAACCTGAACATGAGTTGTCCCAATTCGGCCAATGACCAGAATTATTTTGATGACTTGCGAAAGGTGAATCTGCTCCTCGAGCGTTTGAGTCGGCAAGCTCCAAAGATCCCCGTGTTTCTGAAATTGAAGCCCACGATGGACCGCGCAGTCCTGGCGGATCTGATTGCAGTCGCCGATCAGTTTCCGTTTGTCGCCGGGTTTGGAATCAACTTGCCAGCAGGAAAACCGATTGGGCTGGAATGTCGTACTGCGGTCAGCCGTTTGGCAGAACTTCCCGGAGCGGTTTCAGGCCGCCCAGTGGAACGGATGATCAACGCCAATTTGAAACTGCTGTTCGAAGTCATTGGTCCCTGCAGTCGATACAAACTCATGGCAGCAGGCGGCGTCTATTCGGCAGACGACGCTTACCGAAAAATCCGCCTTGGGGCTTCGTTAGTGCAGCTGTATACGGCATTAATCTATCGTGGTCCGGGATTGGTGAAAGAAATCCTCAAAGGGCTGGTTGACCTGCTTGAACGAGATGGATTCGAAAACATCACGGACGCGGTCGGCGCGGATGTTGTAGGCTCGGGCCGTGGATGACAGTATATAGTGTGATCCGCATGAGCGGTTCCAAGATCGCGTGGCTCACCACGCCGACAGGAAACGACAACAGAACTGATCTTTCGCAGAGACTCAGCGGCGTTCGCTGATCACTTGTAAAAGCTCGGTTTCTGAGGCTGGACACCAAGCTCTTCGTAATTGAAACCTGCTTGTCGTGGCTGATAGTCACCGATGATTCCGACCGAACTCTCGGGTTGAATGGCGTCGTCCATGTTGAGCCCCCAATAGACGGCGTTGACTGTCAGTCTGCGAACTCCGACATTTTCGAAGTCTTCCGCCGATCCCATTGTAAAGTGGAAAATTTTCGTCGGAAGTCCTTTGTTGCCTGTCCACGTTTTCGTCCATGCAATCGGCAGAGGCTCTTTGTCCTGATTCGCCGCGGCATCTGGCTTCAGATTGACCAGTGGTTGTCCCATCACGAGTGCCGTGCAGTCGTCTGGAAAAGGAAACTTGTCGTTGTGGCATCGATAGACGTCGGACGTGCCCCAAATGTCAGTGACGCCGATCAGGATTGGATGTGACTGGTTGTCAGCCACGGTGATGCCTTTGGTGGATTCGCTGTGCCAGCCGCCATGATGCTCCATGAAAGTGCCGCCCAGCATTTCTCGCAGTGAAACATTCTTGCCGTCCTTGACGTAATTTTTGCCTCCCATGAAACCATGATTGGAGGTTCGCAATGCAATCAAGGGCTTGCCGGAATCAAAATAGTCATGGAAGTGCTGCATCTGGTCATCAGGCAAGTGCATGAAGCGCGACAGCCAGATGACGCAATCTGCGCTCGCCAGGTGTTCGAGTCCCGGAATGTTGTGTCGCTTCGTTTTGTCTTCGAATGGAGCTGGCAGCGTCGGGTCGACTTCGCCTTGTTCATTGACGGAGAACAGCACCGTGCAATCAAATCCATGATGCTGTGAAAGAACCTTTGCCATCATCGGCATTGACTGTTCGCTGCGGTATTCCTGTTCGGCTGCAATGAGGACGACGTGCTTACCTTTGCCTGGGCCCTCCCCGCCAGACCAGGTGAGCCATAACTCACTTTCCGGAACCGGATGTTTATGGATCGGACGCCCAACGCTGGCGCAAACAAACTCAACCAGTTTGTCGGACTGGAACCATCCATCCCACATGTTGTGCCCCTGGCCAGCAACAATTTCCAGTTCCATCGGGCCACCAAGTTCACGGTATCGCTCAGCCAGCAACGCGGAATTGACGTCCAGCGGCACGACGGTGTCCTGATCACCATGAATGTGAAAAATCGGCACTTTGGCTTTGGCAAGTGAGGCGAGTCGATCGACCGGATTGTGTTTGTTCAAATCCGACTTGAGCTGTTCGGCGGTCATTTCATAGGCGGCACACGCTTGCTCGATGCCTGGATAGCTGGCGATATTGCAAACGGGATAGATGCCAGCAATGCCGGAAACCGCATCAGGATTTTCGGCGGCCCAACTGTAGAGCATCAGCCCGCCGCGGCTTCGAGCCAACAGGCACGGCTTGCTGTCAAATTTTCGGGACGTGGTCAAATACTTATAGAAGTCGTCGTACTTCTTTCGCCCATTCGGACTTCCGTAGGATTCGCCAGCATCGATACCCGCGATCGCAACACCCGCTTGCAGAAATCGTTCGAACATCCACTTTTCAGCCTGAGCCGGTAACCCATTCAACGTTGGTGCGTACCAAACCCATGGAATCGCATCGCTGCCGCGTCCGGCACCTTTCGGAAGAATCACAAACGCATCATCGCCGTTCAACCTGAACGTTTCACCGGGTAATGGCAGTGTCTTCTGACTGGCAGTGATTTGAGGCAAAGAATCAAACGTCTCGGGCTGCCCCAATGACAATTTCGTGATCCAGACATTGCGAAATTTTACTTGATTGTGATGGCCCTGTAGCATGATCGGGCGAGCCGAATGTTCCTCAGGCTTCCCTGCACCGGTCTTGTGCTTGAGGACAACGTCGTCGTGGATGAGTTCTCCGTTTTGATAGACGGTGAGGCGAGCTGTTTCGATTTTGCGATTGCCCTCGAATTGAGCTGCACGAAAAGCGATGTCGAAGTTCTGCCATTCTCCGGCTGGCTTGCTCACCAGTCTGTCGGGCTTCTTCATTCCATAGATGCAGCCGCAATCCTGACAGGTAAAGTCCGTATCAGAGACTCCAAAGGAATTGAGGATCTGCAGTTCATATCGTTGCTGAAGATAGACGCCTGAGTTTCCATTTGTTTCTCGGGGAACATCGCCGGCATCATTGACGTTGAACTCGACATGCATGCGGAAGTCCTGGTAGGCGTCGGGCGTCACCACGCTGTCCCATTTCGGCGATGCCGTCAAAACGCCATTTTCGAAAACCCATTCGCATGCATCATGCGATTCAGGAACGAGAATTGACCCTGTTTCGCCAACCAATTGAACGGCATCTGCCGGACGCTCGAAATCAATGATGTCCTTCGTTGAAGCTGTTTCGATCGTGGCAGCATCCGTTTCCGATGACGCCCGCTGTTCATCCGCCATCAGTTCGAAATGAATCAGACTGGCAAAGGCAAGCAGCGAGAGAATGATTGGTTTCATTGCAGTAATACATTGAAAAGGCCTGGAAGGTGTGAGTCACACTACGTTGTGAGTGACGCCACAGCGAAAAATGATACGCAACACGAGGACCACGGGTGTTCTTGCACATGTCTCAAGACCGCATGCTACCACGAATCACTAACGGGGTCACACTTAACCCGTTCCCAGGCCGCGATCGAAAGCCTCTAACTCGCGAGCATAAGTGTCTGTCACGGTTTCGAGGGTTCTGCGGGCGATCTTCCATGATGGTTGATCTTCCGTCGCGCGATTGCAGTGTTCGGTCAGCAGGCGATAGAGAAATCGAAACAGATGCCGTGGCACTCTAAGCTTTGCGAATCGCGCGATGAGATCTTCGCGGCTTACATCTTCCGCAAAGAAATCACGAATCGTAATCTGCGAATCCATCGGCGGAGACGAACTCGTAACGTCTGGCTGGCACGCTCGAATGCGATTGGTCGCCATATCGAATAACGATTCGCCCGTCCATTCCAGGGAATTGATCAGGTTTTGTTTGTCCAGGCGAGAACGTTCGTAGAACTCTTTTTCTTCGCGGTTCAGAAAGTACACGACGTCGCGTGGCAGCAACATTTTGAAACCAATCCCTGGATGTTTCAGGAACTTGTTGTCGAACATTGACCACAAAAAATCACGCATGCGTTCGGCGGAGCCGTTGATCAAATGTGGTTCATCCACGCGATCCACCAGAACAATAATACTGGTGAACCCCATCGGTTTCAGAAGTCGTTGCAGTTTGGCCAGCAGTTCGTATCGATCGTCACTGCGATCGCGCGAAGGCATCGGCTGATCATCAATTTCTGAAGCTGGAAATCGAGCCAGAATTTTTCGCAGCGACGAAGTGCCGTGTTCCAGAATGCGAACTTGTTTCGCAATCTGCCGTGCTCGCCACCACAGTGATGCCGTGCGTTTTAGGTATGGAATCCAGCCTGCTCCGATCACGACGTAAAGCCACCATGATTTTAGAGCGCTCAAGGCCGACAGGCCTTCAGATCGCAGCCCTCGCAAGGCGAACAGCAGCACGCAGAGTGTAACCACAACGCCTGTCAGAAAGCGCCAGTGAACGGTGGGCGTCAGAAATCCAATGCGCCAGCGAATGTCTTTCCAGCGTCGCCAGTGCGACTGATCGGACGATTGATCGTAGAACGCCGCGAGCATCAACAGGTCGCGTTTTCGCTGACGGGGCAGGTCACGAATCTGTTGCAGTGAAATATCGGAATCCTGCAGATGTCGATCGGCAATCACGTTGCACAAACGGCGCGTGCTGAGCGTTAGCAGTGCATCCATATGGTCCCACAATCGCCATTCCTTCAACGCCAGATCCGGGTTGCGTTTTCGACCGCGCAGACGATCTCGAAAAGTATCCAGAAAAGGATTCAGGTCGTCATAGCTGATGACAAACGATCGTTCGGAGGGATATTTATGGTTATGTTCCTGCAACGCTGTGATCAACTGCAGGCGAATCGCTGTCTTGCCCGATCCTTTTTCGCCGAACACGATCGACGTGCTGGGATTGCGGCAGTCTCCCAGAACTTTATCCCACGCCGGATGATAGATCGTCTCTGCGCAGTGTTGCTGAAAAATGTGATCCGACTGAGCGTCTTCCTGACTGAACGGATTGATACTCACTCCGTAGTGTTCAAGGAATTGTTGTATCTTCATGGAGCCTTGGCTTTTGTGATCGCTGTTTGAATTCTGAATTCTTTAGAATCAGCGATTGTCGATAAATCGTGCGTTGATTGAAACCTTGAAATACGATTTGGCGGCAGATTCCGGCGGCAATCCGATATGCTCCCATACCAGTTGACCGTTGTCCGGGAATGCTGGTAAATTCCGGTCATGAACGTCAACGTCAGTTACATAGGTCGCAGCCAACTGCGGCAATCATCCGGCGGCCAGAGAATTTTGGATCTTGCGCCGAATCTTTCTCGAGACAAAGTGGCGCTGGATGCGGCGTTAAAGGAACCGATTCGGTTTCGCGAAGCGATCAGCACGCTGCATGATGTCGTGATCAATGATCTGACGTTTAAGCCTCGAGACAAATCCGCCTACGAAGAATGGAAGAAACAACAGTCATCGCGGGAAAAAGTCATTCGCATCGCGGCGATGCAGTCCGCCCGCGAAGTGGTGGTGGCGGGACGTGCCCCAAAGCCGACAGCCGAGATGACGCAACAGCATCGTGCGGCGCTGGATCGATACTGGAAAGCGCGATCTCAGTTGAACGTTAGACTGCGGGAAGAAAATGCTACGCTCTGGCGACGTCTGATGCCGTACGACCCTGTGATCACTGTCGCGGAAGATGTTGTCTTTTTCG
>JANOZG010000481.1:0-3369 GCA_031429275.1 Planctomycetota bacterium | reverse complement strand
CACGGCCGAAGCTTACCGGCATTTCATTCGCGAAGCGGGGCTTGATGAGTTCATCCGAGCGACGCGTTCTTGCCGCCGACCAGCGGGACATCATCAATGGTGATGTCGGCAAACCATTTGATGAAGGATTGCGGGACGAATGTGCTGAGAGTATCGCGGCTCGTTTGTGTGCTCTGGCTCATAGCGTGGTTCCCTCCAGGAATGGTTCGCGGTTTTCGAGTTTGAGGATGTTCTCGGTTGTCACGCGGGCGATCTCGCTGAGCGCCTCGTGGGTCAGGAAAGCCTGGTGCGACGTGATCAGGACGTTTGGAAGCATGAGCAGGTGTGACAGTTCGTCGTCGAGCAACACCTGGCCCGACAGGTCATGGAAGAAGATGCCTTCCTCTTCCTCGTAGACATCCAGCGCAACACCGCCAATGTGGCCTGTTTTCAAGGCGGCAATCAAGGCCGTAGTATCGATCAATTTGCCTCGGCTGGTATTGAGGATGAACACGCCTGGCTTTGTGCGAGAAATCGTCTGCGCGTTCAGCAGATGCAGCGTGTCCGGCATCAGCGGCAGGTGCAGTGACACGATATCACTTTCCGCCAGCAGACTGTTCATGTCGGTATACTTGATGCCCTTCCTACTGGCCCAGTCGGACGCAGGAAACGGATCGTACGCCAGGACGTTCGCTTCGAAGCCTCGAAATATCTGCGCCGTGATACGACCGATCTTTCCCGTGCCGATGATGCCTACCGTTTTGCCGTGGATATCAAAGCCCACCAGACCACTGAGCGAGAAATTCAGTTCTCGCACTCGGTTGTAGGCTCGATGAATTTTTCGGTTGAGCGTCAGCAGCAACCCGATTGTGTGTTCGGCAACCGCATGGGGCGAATACGCCGGCACACGCACCACGGTCAACCCCAGTTCCCTGGCCGCAGCCAGATCCACGTTGTTATGACCAGCACATCGCAAGGCCACAAGTCTGACGCCATGGGCCGCCAGTGCTTCCAGACAAGCGCGGTCTGCGTGATCGTTGACGAAGATGCACACCGCCTGCGCGCCTTCGGCCGCAGACGCTGTCTCCGCACTCAGCCTGAATTCATGGAAGCGCCAAACAACGCAGTCCGCGCCTGCGGCACGAGACAGATATTCGCGGTCGTATGGTTTGGTATCGTAAACGGCAGTTTCAATCATGGTTTGTACTTTCCGACTTCATTGAGCGAGGAATAAAGGTTGTTCAGTATTGCGAATGACGTTGAACGCGGTTTCGCCAAAAATACGACGCAGGATCAGAGTCTGCGCGCTGTTGCCCACCACCATTTGTGCAGCTCAACGGCCGGAACGATCAACACGCTGATACCAATTGCGATGCCCAACAAAGACAGACTCACGGGTGCTGTGGAGAGCATGTCCTGCAGGAATGGCACATACATTCCCGTCACAACCGACATCGACCGGTACTCGATTCCCCGATTCTAGCCAGAGCACATCGCCCGGAACGACCTCTTCCGCTTTGACTTCACGCACTTCTCCGTCGCGATCGACCTGGGCGTGAATTCGCGGCAGTTTCTTCAGTGCATGACTGCTTTGTTCAGCCTGCCATTCCTGATAGGCACCAATAACCGCATTCAGCGCCAAAACGGCGGCGATGAACGCGGCGTCCTTGAAGTCGCCAAGCAACGTCGAGACGACCGCTGCCGCAACGAGAATATAAATCAGCGGGCTGGCGAACTGCCGCAGCACAATCTGCCACAGCGGTGACGGTCCTTTCTCGGGCAGGACATTCGGACCGTACTTCTTCTGCCGGCGCGCGACTTCGTCCGCAGACAATCCGCCTTCGGACGTGTTCCACGCTGCGAGCACGACATCCGCGGGCTCCGCGTGCCATGTCCTTGCATCCTGCTTGTCGAAAGAATTCATTTTGCGAACTTCCTCAACCTGAGTTCACGTCATCCTTCAATTGAAGAACTTCGGCCAGCATTATCGCCTGCAGCGGCAATTTCAAAATCGAAGCATGCACCATTTGAACATGGTGGATTCCGCCATGCCGCTTACTCTTATGGTTTGCTAGAATTATAGCTTTCAAAAGGGAGAGGCGATAGACAGGTGAATTCATCCTGAATGACTTCAAAACGGGCGTTGTAAGTTCATGGCAGATATAGAACGGAGCGACACGATCACGGAAAGCGAGTCTGGTTATCGATCGCTCCGTGCTGCTGTTGCCGACTACTACTATCATGTGGAGGTCGAAAGCGGGGGAATTCGAAGGAAGATCCATGGAGCCAATTGTGCGGCTGTGACTGGATATACTGCGGATGAGTATGCTGCAGAGTCACACAGAGTCGCATTGCCTCTGCTGGAAATGATCATGGCATGGGCCTGCGCACCATGCAATACAGGGCGGGAATGATTGGTGAAGTTCTGCAGGTCGAACGTCTCAAATCTGGCGGGACACGAGTCAAATGCGCTCTGTTTCAGGGGAAAGGCCGTGAGTAGTCAGCACCTGCCGATCAAGATTTTGATCGTCGATGACCATCCTCTGGTCCGTGAAGGTCTTGCGATGCGGATTTCGCTGCATTCGGATTTGAAAGTGTGCGGCGAAGCAGCGTCGGAGGAAGAGGCGATTGAGCTGGTGAAGGAAACAGATCCCGATCTGGTGCTCATCGACATCTCGCTGAAAAGCGGACATGGTCTTGATCTCATCAAGAGGATTCGCTCGTTGAAACTGGAAGCGAAGATGCTGGTGATTTCCGGCTTTCAGGAGTCACTGTATGCCGAGCGTGCATGCCGTGCCGGGGCGATGGGATATCTCCACAAACAGGAGTCCAATGAAAAGATGATGGAAGCCATTCGTACCGTACTTTCAGGAAAACGATTCTTAAGCCCGGAGATGAATCGCCGTCTGGTCGAGCACGCTCTACAGGCCCCTGATGCAACGAGGACACCGATCGAACATCTGACCGACCGGGAGCTGGAGATCTTCCGGATGATTGGGGAAGGAATCAAAACCAGTGAGATCGCCACGCGTCTTTTTCTCAGCACACACACGATCGACACCCATCGCGAAAACATCAAACGTAAGCTCACCATCAGCACCGCTGCCGAACTCTCCCGCGCCGCCGTTCAATGGGTGCTGGAGAATGGCTAGTGTCTTCCGGTACGACAGACTGGCTGTCCGTCGTAAAGAAACAACACACTCCAACTTTAAGGGGTGACAGCGCACCAGAAGTGGTTTTGAATCGAGCTCTGAACAAAAAGATCGCAGGCCGTCGGCAATGATCATGAAACGGAGTCGCCATATAGCCCGGGGAACGTGGCTATAGAGAAGCGAGTTCACAGCCACAACACAATGAGGGCTCTACCAGCTGTTTCGTGAAAAAACAGGC
>JANOZG010000480.1:0-4055 GCA_031429275.1 Planctomycetota bacterium | reverse complement strand
TTTCTCGCACCTGAAACAGCCCCGCCAGCTGCGGTACAGCAGTTGAAAGCCGCACCAACGGCCGCACCGGTCATTATGAATGCTCCGCAAAGACAGATGGCAGCAGCTCCCACAAAGCCCGCTGCTGCTGCTGTCGTTTATACGCCAGCGACGGTGCGACAGATTCCTGCGGGTCAGCGAATGACAGATGTGACAACATCGTTGACAATTTCACTCGCTGCAGCTGCTCTGGTCACAACAGCCGTGCATCTCGCAACCGATCTGTTGCCGACATCAGCGGATGTGGCATTCTTTGGGACTGTCACATTGCTGGCAGCGTGGGCCTTGATTGTGCCAGCCAAATTGTGGGAAGGTCGCACAGGTGATTTGATCGTGCGGCGTTTGATTCAGGCCGCTCTTGGCCTCGGTGTCGGAGCAGTTGCGTCAGTTCTGCAGCAGTTCTTGATGCTGAATGATTCGCGACTGTTGCATGTGGATGGGGATGGAGTTTTCAATCATGGCACGATCGGACGCCTGCAACTTCTGAATGGCGGCTTGCCGACAATGACAGGATTCATGATGTTCTTTGGATTGTTGTTTTTGATTCGCCGCTGGTGGTGGCAGGCAGACAGTTTTCGCAAGGCCAGGTTTCGAATTTCCAGTTCACTGGTGACGTTGTTTTTGGGTGTTGTGTTGTCGGCGATTCTGCCATTTTCAGAACAGTTGGGAGCGATCTGGGCGTTGGCGATCTCTGCTGTGGTCCAGTTGTCGTCTGGTTGGACACCGCAGGAGGACCGGCTGCTGACACAGGCACCAGGGACGTCTCCGGCAGTTCCGGTTTTTGCTCAAGTGCGTCATCCTGTGGTCGCGGTTCCGACGGCTGCAGGGCATAAGGCGTAAATTGCCCAAGTGTTTGATCCTGAAGTTGACTGGAATTTGAAACAATGATTATTTCATTTTTCGCCTTAATCTTGATCGCCGCCTTCATCGGCATCGGGCTGGGTGCTTTGTGGTTGTTGTCGCGGCTGATTTCTATGCTAACCGATTTGCGATCCCGACCCCGCATCAACGCTCACCGGCAACTTGGCTTGTTCATATCCGCGTTAGTTGGCTCCGTTGGATTGGTAACTCTCATCGTAATATCAGGATTGTATTCGAAGCGATCGCAGAGCATGCCGATGGCCGAAAACATGCCCCATAAACCTCAACAACTCGCCGTAATTGGATGGGGGAAAAACACGGTGGTGGACCAGGATTCCAAGCCACCACGGCCACCAATTAGCCTCGAGCCTGAAGCCGTTTCCGGCATCAAAGGCGACATGCCAGTTCCCGCAAACGTTCAGAACCAGAATGTCGCATCTGCCAATGAGACAGCAACAGTCGACGCTCGCAAATTGCAGCTTAAAGAAATGATGACTGGGATTGGCGAATTTCTGCGTTCACAACTCGAAAAGGTCGGTGACAAATCAGCGGTAACGACATTTGGTCAAGCCGCGAAATCAGACAATGGCGACGTTGTCATCTTTCAACCTTCGGATGAAATGGTGCAGCAAATACTGGGCGCTGGCGGTCAGGATCTGCTCAAATCGCTGAACTTAGAATTGCCGGGACGCATTCGTCAAACGTATGCCTTAATACCACTCACACCGCCCGTCGGGACAACGGTTCCGATGCAGCCATTGATTGCCAATCGTGGACTTGAAATGCTGGCAAATTCTATCGTTTCGCTTGTAGGAAGAACAGATGGGGCATCTTCCAGCTCGACGCCGGAAGCTGCAGCCTTGACCGCTGAGGCTGATGGTACACTCACCGTAGCACCGGAACTTCGTCCTGAACCAGACTGGATGTCGAAGACAGAAGGACGCCGGATTATCGCAAAGTCCGAGCCGGTATTTCCAGGCGACGACTCCGACGCTAAGTTAACGGCCGCCATCAATAACGCATTGGCCAGACATGTGGAAGCAGTCGCTGCCAGCATGGACCCCGCGATTCTCGGGCATGCAAAACTCGTTCACATGGAATTGCCTCAGGCAATCGCCTCCAGGTACATCGTCGATCAATATGAACGACAGGAAACAATGGACTCCGAAGTTGGCGGCAAGACGGAATTTAAGTTGTTGTATGCTTTGGTGGAATTCCCAGACACGATCGATCAGGTTGCGGTGCGGCAGATTCGTTACGCTATACAGAATGATCGTATCATCGGACTGGGAGTCGTTGTTGGATCGATATGGCTGAGCGTATGTTCCGCTGGCTTTGGTATCCGACAATGGCAAAAAGGTACAAAGCTTCGCAGGATCGCCGCGACTCCCGTATTCGCCATGATTACAATTCCGACATTGCTACTGACGGTTGCGATGGTGTTTGCTCTGGCGAAAGGCGAGGCGCCTCAGGGGCCGTGGAATGAAAACCCTGTCACGATTGATCTGGCAAATATATAGCGTTGTTGAAGCGAACTGCAATTTCGGTGAGATCGTAGTATCCTTCAATTCATCCGTCTCAAATTGACATCTGCTCAGATTCACGAAAATCCAACGCACGAATGACGGTTCCGCAATCTTCAAACGTCACCACCGACCAGCTACGCCAGTGGGATAACGATCATGTCTGGCATCCGTTTACTCCGATGTCCGCGTGGGTCGACGAACATTCTCCGATCATCGAGCGTGGCGAAGGATTTGATCTGATCGATACCAATGGCCACCGCTATCTGGATGGCATTTCTTCGCTGTGGTGCAACATACATGGTCACGCGGTGCCAAAGATTGACGCCGCCGTCGCCGCGCAGCTGCAAAAGGTCGCCCATACAACATTGCTGGGTCTGGCCAGCGAACCATCGATCCGTCTGGCCCGCGCACTCGCAGAGCGCGCGCCGGATGGATTGACGAAGGTGTTTTATTCCGACAGTGGAGCCACCTCCGTCGAAGTCGCGTTGAAGATGGCATATCAATATCACAGGCAGAAGCCTGAAGGTGCCGAAGATCGCGACACCTTTCTTTGCGTCGGCAACGCCTATCATGGCGACACTTTGGGCACTGTCAGTGTCGGCGGTATTGATCTGTTTCATCGCTGTTACAAACATCTGCTGTTTGCCACACTCACAACGCCTTCTCCTGTTGCGACTCGCGTCCCGGTGGGGCACACCAAGGATACATGGCTGGCATTTTGTTTCGACGAGGTCGCTCGGCTGATCCGCGAAAACCAATCCCGCATCGCTGGCGTTGTCATGGAACCCATTGTCCAGGGCGCGGCTGGCATTCTGGTGCATGCGTCCGGGTTTCTGCGACACGTGCGACAGTTGTGTACGGATTTTGACATCCCGCTCATTGCCGACGAAGTGGCCGTGGGATTTGGTCGAACCGGGACCATGTTTGCTTGTGAATTGGAAGGCGTGAATCCCGATTTTCTGTGCCTGGCAAAGGGTATCACTGGAGGCTACCTGCCGCTCGCAGCGACGCTCACCACGGAACGCATCTATTCCGCGTTTTTGGGACATCCATCTGAAGGACGCACGTTTTTTCACGGCCATACTTACACCGGCAATGCCCTCGGCTGCGCCGCCGGACTGGCGTCGCTGCAGTTGTTTGACGACAACCAGGTGCTGGAAAACGTACGAATCACTTCTTCTCGAATCGCCAGTCGCTTGGCAGTTCTGCACGACCATCCACATGTCGGTGAAGTACGTCAGAAGGGCCTGATGATCGGTATCGAACTTGTGAAGAATCGCGACGGGCTGATTCCCTGGGACACGAAGTTGCGTCTGGGCCATCAGGTCACTTTAGCCGCTCGCAAACGCGGCGTGATCCTGCGACCACTCGGTGACGTGATTGTGCTGATGCCAGCACCGGCGATGCCTGTTGTGTTGATCGATAGGCTGTGTGATGTGGCAATCGAATGTATTGATGAAGTGACGCGAACCTAATGTAGCCTTCACGCGCCGCCGTGAAGAGCCCGCAACGGATTACTTTCGACTGTGTGATATCGCGAACCGTTCTGCAGCCCAGCGCCATTATGCAGAACAGGCGATGAATGCTATTGAGCAGCGTGGCCTTGATGGGGGCTCGTCACGGCGGAGC
>JANOZG010000479.1:0-6074 GCA_031429275.1 Planctomycetota bacterium | reverse complement strand
ACAGTCCCGAAATAAGTTCCGTCTATCCCAACCCGAAGCGTCAGCGAGGGATCAAATTGTAGTGCAAAATCCCTCACTGACGTTTCGGGTTGGGATTTCAAGGCACGGAAACATCTGGAAGTTGTTTCGGGACTGTTCCTAAGACACATCGGCAAGCTGACGATCGCCGTTCGTATTACGGCAGATCAGACGTTTTGTCAGCATCAACATCTGGCAGCCGATAGAAAATACAAATCGGCAGCATCAATGCGGCGAGCGATACAAAGACCAGCCACTGGTATTGAGAGTCGCCATTCACTCCGCCAAATTGATTCAATATAAACCCGCAGATTGCGAAGTACGCCGCAGATAAAAGTATACCGATCCATGTCACCAGATTCTGAACTCCCAGCAATCTGCCCTTTAGTACTGTCGGTGGAGCCTGCTGAAGATAAACCTGCACGGGCACGACAAACATGCCAGCGGCAAACCCAAGCAACATCATGCTGAAACGCAGGCTCCATTCCAGCACATCTGCATGCATAATGCCCGTGAAAATTCCCTCGCCCAGCACACCCGAACTTGCGGGAACGCCAAACTGTCCGCTGCCAAGAAAGGCAACCAGCGACAGTGAAATAAACAGTAACCACGCACCCCCAGTTACCCAGCGACTGCCATTTCCTTTTCCACCAAACAGTCCCGTCATCGCGCAGCCCGCAGCGATTCCAAATCCGATTGCTGCCACCATCAGGCTGGTTCGCGTCGAACTTAATCCCATCGACGATTTCCCAAGTGTGTTCACTGCCATTTGTGTTACGCCACCAAGAAACCAAAACACGGCCGCGACCAGAAGTGCCTTCAACAGGCCGCGTTCGCGCATTACCAAACGGCCGACATCGGCGGGTATCGCCAGGTTCTCGAGTCGGATTCTCAACTGAGGTCCGGCGGCCTGTGTTTTCGGGACAAAGAACGAAGACACCGTTCCGACGACTGCGATTCCGACAGCGATCACACTGCCAATCCAAAGCGACTCTCGAATCGAATCCAAAGCCACACCAGCGCAGGAGGTCCCAAAGATTATCGCCAGAAACGTCGTCATCTGCACTGCACCGTTGACCGGCAGCAGTTTGTCGGGACGAAATAGCTCGGGCAAAATGCCATACTTCGAAGGTCCGAAGAGAGCACTGTGACCACCCATCAAAAACAACACTGATATTAACGATATGAGTTGCATATCTGCGCTCAGTCCCGGGATCAGCAAGACAAAGAATGCAATCGACATGATGATAATCTCAGCCACCTTACAGCTGATGATCACATATTGTTTTGAAAACCGATCCGAAAGGAATCCGCCAAGACCCGACAGTAACACGAAGGGCAACGCAAAGGCGGCCATCGCCAGCGATTGTCGATCTGGATTCGCGCTGGCTTTGCCTGCAACAACTGCGACATTGCTGGCGCAGATCAAAAGTACCATTTGCTTGAAGTAGTTGTCGTTGAATGCTCCCAGGAATTGAGTCGTCAGAAAGCCCCAGAAGGCGGCTGATGCCAAAGTCAGTTGCCCCTGCAGCTGCGGGATTTTGGCTGGCGATCCCTCGGGCAATTGGAAGACGTGGGACACAGTAGGTGGCGATTCTTCGCGGTTTCCGCCTGGCATCAATCTATTCGACAATCTTCACTCCTTTTGCGATTTCATGAAGCACGCATCAGAGCAGGAATTTGCCGAATCAGCAACTAAAGCCCAAAACCGTCGAATTCCCGGAATCTTGGGGCACTGTTGATGACACCTCAAACCACCTTCCAACGGATCAATCCTGACAGAGACCGAATGCATTTTTTGCTGCGCACACGTTAATTACAACGCCCCGCTTCAATGCTGGGATTTGATCGTAGTGGATTCCTGGCGAATCGCACGACAAAATCGCTCTGCCTCAGCAACGAAGCGTGGCAACCATTCATGAGGCCGTTCGCTTCGAGCGCCTCAAAAATGACGTGGTCAGACCAACGATTCCAGGCCGAAATTCCCTCGACGGATCGGTCTGCAACCCTGCTTTCTCGTCGCTGGGAGCCACCGCCCACGGCTTGCTTCCAATTATCGAAAGCCGATTCTCGGCGAACCTGGGCAGTCGATGGAATTGTCTGTTTCTATGCTGTCAGCTTGAGAATTTTGAGCATTTCGCAAGCCGGAATACCAACAAATTCCCGAGTCCGGAGGCAGTTGTTCCGTCGAGGCAGACAGTCTGACACCAGCAGATTTTGCTCGAATCTGCGTTGAATTCTAAAAAGCTGATTCGAACCTGTAAGAACTTGCATGACGAACTCTGGCAACACACAGTGGGTCACGCTACACTGCCGCCGCACCCGGTATCGCGAACTTGTTTGCGACTCTGAGTGTCACTGGTTTGATGACGGCTTGCCAGACATCAGTATGGGGAGTCAGAGTCAAACAAATCGGGGCGTAGCTCAGCTTGGCTAGAGCGCCGCGTTTGGGACGCGGAAGTCGCACGTTCAAATCGTGTCGCCCCGACTCAATGAAACAACAGGCCCTTCCGCGGTAACGTCGAAGGGCCTGTTTTCGTTTTAGGGCAACAGCTTGCGTGCAAAAGTCCGAAGCATGCACTTCAGGCGGAAGTGCTGTTACCGCAACACGGGCAGAAGGCTGCAGGGTTCAGATTTCAAATTTCAAATCAACCCACCAGTCAGCCCGACTTCCGTTTGCATGGAATTGTCGGGTGACATGAAAGTCCTTTGCACAGAGAAACGCATAGGAATTCTGACGAATTCTGCGACGCCAAATTGTACTGTCGCAGCAATAAGGCGGTGCATTGTTTTTAACGCGTCACCTTACATGTATGATGTATCGTATCTCGAAAGGAATTACTCCGGGAAAAGCGAACAAAACGAGGTGCCATCATGATTAAGATTCGCAATGCACAGGATCGAGGTCACGCCAATCACGGCTGGCTCGACACGTACCACACGTTTTCATTTTCGACCTATCAGGACCGAGACCACATGAGGTTTCGGTCACTTCGTGTGATGAACGAAGACACTGTCGCTCCTGGGCAGGGATTTGGCACTCATCCGCACAACGATATGGAGATCGTAACATATGTGCTCTCAGGCGCGTTGGAACACAAGGACTCCATGGGCAACGGTGAAGTTCTGCGTCCGGGAGAATTTCAGCGAATGTCCGCTGGAACGGGAATCACTCACAGCGAGTTCAATCCATCAGCCAGCGAACCCGTTCACCTCTACCAAATCTGGCTGACCCCCGAGCAAAAGGGAATCAAGCCGAGCTACGAACAGAAGCGGTTTCCCGAGGAGGAGCGGCACAATCAGTTACGGCTCGTTGCCTCTCGAAACTCTGATCAGGGCTCACTCCTAATTCACCAGGATGCTCGGATCTACCTGTCCAGCATTGATGCCGACAGAGCCATCAGCCATCAGCTTCCCGACGGACGGTACGGATGGCTGCAAGTATTGCGAGGCCATGTTTCGCTCAACGGAATCGAACTCAGCACCGGCGATGGAGCGGCGTTGAGCGATGAGAAGTCACTCACGATCAGAGCCGTCGCCGATGCCGAGATCATGTTGTTTGATCTTGCCTAACAAACTCAGAAGAACGGAGCAGCTTCAGCGAGGCGAATCGATGCAATTCGTGGGTATTGCTAGCCTGACCTTCATGCTGTCGGCGAATGCTATGAGTTGCGATTCGTGTCCGAAGATCGGCTTTGATACGGGCCAGCTTGAGTTTCTCAGCCAACCAACTTGCACCTGCCTGGCGATTGGCCCTGATCTTTCGACCGGAATTGCCCCGATCACCGGGCAGTGGAATTGCTTTGACGTGCCCTGTCGAGGATGCTGCGTATCAGGCATCTTTCCCTGACCGCAGCCATTTTCAGAGCAACCCGGTCAGATTGACTGCAGACTCAGGACGCTAAAAAGCATCATGCAACATCTTGCCAAATCGATCCGGCCGTTCATCGGTACCCGGGACTTTGAGATATCGCGAAAGTTCTACAAGGACCTCGGATTCGAGGAGAGCGTTGTCGCACACAACATGAGCTTGTTCAAAACGGACGGCGTTGGCTTCTATCTTCAGGACGCGTATGTGAAGGACTGGATCGACAACTCCATGATCTTTCTGGAAGTCGATAACGTGGAACGCCACTGGAGCGAATTGAACGCATTAAACTTGCCCACCAAATACGAGAACGTCAGGCTCACGCCGATTCGCACAGAACACTGGGGCAAGGAGTGCTTCCTGCATGATCCATCGGGAATTCTTTGGCACTTTGGCGAGTTTCTGCGGTAACGGTCGACGCCCCCGCCGGGGTCACACCTTCTTGATCGAATCTCCAACTCGCACGTCGCCGGTCTTGATCACTCTGGCGTAGATGCCGCGCAGTCTCTGCTGTTTTCCGTCTGGAGAATTCACCACCTTCAAAGCCCCAGAGCCGAAGCGTCTGCTAAACTTGCCACATCCGTTGTGTGACTGTTCGGTGATTTCGATGACACAATCGCCGATGCTCAATCTTTGGCCGGGCTGCAGGTTGTCGCGACTGAGATCCAGATCAACAAACAGATTATCACCCGCCAATTCCCAACGACTTCTCGCGCCGGCGACCAACTGGATCATGCGAGAATTCATGATACAGATCTGCACGTCCGGGTGAGGGCTACCGTCGGGCAGCTTCATCCAGCAACCTTTTGCCCAGGAGTCGCCTTCCGTTCCGCCTTCGGGACTGAGTCGACACTGCTGCAGACTGAGCCTTTTTTCCACGTCAGGTCGAATAACGATCGCTTCCAGAACGCCATTATCGGACGGTGATTTTCGTACCTCGATCAAGCCGTCGAGGATTTCTGTTTCTGTGAGCACAATTGCACCAGACATCAGACACGTCTTCTTTCATTCAATTCATCAAGTTCGAGTGATGACCACAGCCAAACACCGTTAATCTTTCTGAGCGTAGACAGATAAGGGTCCGAATAACAATCGAATCACAAGATCGAGTTCTTCACTTCTTCAATTGGCAAACGAAGATCGTCCCGATGAAGACGATCCATTCAGACATTGCCAGACCATACGTTGCCGATTGAATGTTGGAGTACATGACGAATCCAGCCGTTCGAAACGCGACAAGGCACCCGTGGACCAGCAGGCAAAGAATTAGCGGCAAAGCAGTCTCTGCGGGCCGATAAAGAGGCCATAGAAATGCCAGACCAAGTGCCAGTTCCAAACCGCCGTAGACCGTCAGAAACTCCGATTGCCCCGATCCGGGCTGCAGCACGAAGCCAACCGCCGAGGCGGATTTCTCGGGCATGATTGAACACCATGCCGCCAAGCCGATATACGCTGCTCCAACGAATGCCAGGAAGATACGTGCCATAAGAACTCGCTACGCCCTTTCTTCAAGCTTCTCAATGGTTTTAGGCTCCATAATGTTCTCTGGTCTGATTTCTGTGTCCCGAGTGCCTTTAAATGACTGACTATCCCGCCAATAATCCGGCACCTAGGTTTATCCACCCCGTTAATTAACGTTCGAAAACAACGACACATGCGTTCTCGGTTTGGCTAAACGCTCTCTCGACAAGCTTACGAGCCACATTGAGGAAAGATCAAGCGAGGAAACGAGATGAGTAGCTCTGTTCGCCTGCGAGATGTCTCACGAGCCGATCTGCCGCTGATGTTTGAATTCCAGCTTGATCCCGATTTTAACCAAATGGCCATGACAAAACCTCGCAATGCGGAGGTGTTCGCAGCTCACTGGGAAAGGATTCTTGGAAATCCAAAAAGCAACGCTAAAGCGATAGTGATCAACGACGAGTTGGCAGGCGTCATGTCCTGCTTTGAAATGAACGGGCTTGATGTTGTCGGCTATTGGATCGGTCGGGAGTTTTGGGGTAGAGGAATAGCCACAAGAGCTTTGGAATTGCTGCTGTCAGAGGTCTCGATTCGGCCTCTGCACGCTCGCGTGGCAACGAGTAATGCAGGGTCGCTGCGAGTCCTTCAAAAGTGCGGATTCGTCATCGAACGAGTTCAACTATCGCCCGAAGATGATCGTTATCCCGAGTGCGAAGAAGCGATTCTG
>JANOZG010000478.1:0-11999 GCA_031429275.1 Planctomycetota bacterium | reverse complement strand
CCGCAGTGAGCGTGATGGACAAAATTCTGTGGGGCTGGCGGCCTCCTACCCCAGCCACCCATCAATCCACTGCTTCAAAATGCCAGAGCCCACGAAATGACTAAGATTTCTGGTATTCAAACCGGGGTAGCCGCAATTCTGAGTGTTTGCGACAATTCAAACAGCATCTGAAGTCACGCTTCAAAAGGATTTGAGGTACCGCAGAACATGGAACCGTTTGCAACACAACCGGCCCGACAGTCTAACCTCCATTGGTGGATTGTCAGCGGCGTCGCGGCGGCATTTTTGGTTTGGCAATTTGATCTGATCCCGCGTGTTCGCACTGCGGCAACAGGTGCTGTGGCGAAATCGAAATCAGACGAAAAACACTCTGAAACAGAAGATTCTTTTCTTGAAACCGACTGGTCTGACATCCGCGACGTCTCAAGTGATGACGGATTTAATTTTAATGACGCTGCAGAAGATTTCGGCGATCTTAGTGATCCGCTGACACATGCAATTGCTCTCAAAGAGCAGGATGAAAATGACCAGAAGCGAAGAGTAGATCCGCGACTAGTCGATCAACGTCGGCGTGCTGCGAACACTGACGAGGCATCTGGAATTGAAAAAGCCTCATGGGAACCAAATGCTGAACCGGGAATTCAACGCAAGAAGTCAGCCGCAAAGCAAGCCGCAGTGTTGACGGCCGACGTCGCGGCGAGGCTACGAAAGATTGAGGATTTCGTTAAATCCGATCAAATTCTTGAGGCACATCAGGAACTGTCGGAAATCTACTGGAAACATCCTGAACATCGCCATTTAATTCAAGAACAAATTGACGAAACAGCTTCCATCATTTTTACAACTGCCGAGCGGCAGTTTGCTGAGCCACACTTTGTGGACTACGGCGAAACGTTGGGGTCGATCGCCAGCAAGTACGACGTGCCGTGGCAGTATCTGGCTCGCTTGAATCGTGTTGAACCGGAAGATCTGCAGGCAGGGCAGCAGTTGAAAGTCGTCCAGGGGCCGTTTGGAGCAGTTGTCGATCTGGATGAATTCTGTCTGACGGTGCACGCACACGGCTGGTACGTCCATTGTTATCCGATTGGCACGGGTGCCCAGGATGGAACGCCAACGGGCGTGTTCGAAGTTAAGGAGAAGCTTGAAAATCCAACATGGTATAACCCGGATGGCGGTGTCGTTGAGGCAGACGATCCAGAGAATCCGCTCGGCGAATTCTGGCTTGGACTCGGGAATCACATCGGCATTCACGGAACCATCGATCCTGATTCGATTGGCAAAGCGGTATCGCGCGGATGCATTCACCTGAACGATGGAGATATCGATGAAGTTTTCGGGTTGCTGAACGATGGATCCAAAGTGGTCATTCGCCGTTAGACGAGTCACCGATCTTAATCTGAGAACTCTGCTTCTGCTGCAGCTGATGTTGTTTAAAGAACTTGACGATCATTGCAGGAGCTTCCTCCGGGAACTTGTGACCATTTGATGTTACAAACGTAACAACCGGTGTGCCGATTTTCGATGGGAACTGTGTGCATTCTCCTTCCCATGGAACACCATCACCGCATTCGTTTGTCGTCTTCAGAGAATCGATCATTAACTTCTGCCACGCGTATTTTACCAGCGGATCATTATCCCCGGCAACGTGCAGCACGGGCTTTGGCTTGAGCAGATTTCGGGTTTTTAGTGCAGCTGATCCGGACGGTGCCACTGCGGCGAAGATATCGAATCGCTCTGCCCATAAAAGATAGGTGAAGCCACCTCCGTTGGAATGCCCCATCGCATAGATTTGCTTCTCATCGATCTTATATTCCGACTTCAGGGATTTGAGTACATCATCGAAGAACTTAAGGTCTCGGTCCTGCTGATCTCCCTTGGCTTTTTGCCAGCCAGGCTTTTTTCCCTCAGGATCAGTAAGCTGCCCCGGCGTTGGCAAGCCCTGCATGTAAACGACTATCGCGTCCGGCCATTCCTCATGCATGCGAAATGAACGTGCTGCGTTTTTCATGGAACCACCATGTCCATGAAACCCAAACACAACGGGACTTGGCTTCGTTTTGGCTGTCTCTGGCACAGCCAGTGATGCTTCACGCGATATACCATCAATTTGCCATTTGCGAGTCACCAGCTCAGCCGTCATCGCTTGATTGGAGCTGGCGATAAAAACCACCGAGACCAGCAGAATGGTCGTGAACCATCGCGGCTTCGTTTGCACTTTCAAATTCAATTTGGACAGAATATTTTTGGTTCGCCGCAACATACTAAAACTACTCCGCAGAGATTTTCGAAATCGCTACAATCCATTGAGACTATTGGAACAGCATACCTTAACCACATGCGGTGCATTCACCGGTCATCTGCTGTCGTAGTGGATTTCGCCTGAAATCACCTGCAAATGGCTTTCGACGATTCAGAAAGTTGTGCCCATGAACATTGAAAACTCACTCCATTCAATTGCTGAGAAATCGAGTTTGGTGTTTCTGGATATTGCGGCTGGGAATGCCAGCGGCCAGAAAGTACGTGTCCGTTACACCGGCCCTGATTGCACCAACCATGATGAAATGACGTCGAACGCCGGAGTTGCTGCATTGCCAGCGTCTGAACTGAGTGATCGCCGCTACTTGATCGCATCGATCACCAAGCCGATCGTCGCAATGACGGCTGTACAACTCGCAGCAGGAGGTGCTTTTGCTCTGAACGATCCAGTACGAGATCTACTGCCGGGCTTCAATCGCGGACCTTTGCGGCAAATCACAGTTCGGCATTTGTTAACTCATACGTCTGGTCTGCCTGACATGCTGCCACAAAATAAGGAGTTGCGAATAGCTCACGCCAGCGTTGAGGAATTTGTACAAGCCACGGCGGAAGTGATTCCGGATTTCGCCGCAGGCACAAACTGTGGTTATTCAAGCATGGGGTTCGCCGTGTTGGCGGCGATCGTTGAATCGGTCACTCAAACAAGCTGTGCCAGTCACTTGCTTCAGAGTGTTTTTCAGCCACTGAAAATGAATAGTTCCTGGTTGGGGCTTCCTGCGGATTCTGCGGGGGAACTCCTGCCGACGGTGCTTCCTTGTGACTTGCCCGTCTGGCAACTTGCCGCGTCTGACTGGGGTTGGAATAGTCGCTACTGGCGAACTCTTGGCGCGGCGTGGGGCGGGATGATATCGACGGCTGAAGATCTCGGCAGATTAGCCATGTGTCTATTGAACGATGGTGAGGCTCAGTTTCCAGGGCTTGGCACGCATAGTGTCTGGAATCGCAATGTTGTTCGTTCATGCATCACAAATCAAACGCAGCATATCTCTGGATTAGCGGAAGCAGACAGGATCCAGCGTGGTTGGGGATTCGGCTGGCGTCGCAATTGGCTGGATCATTCGGCGGCGTTTAGTGATTTTCTTCCGGCGAATGCAATCGGACATTGGGGAGCATCCGGCACAATGGTGTGGATCGATCCCACATCGTCGCGCTGGTGTGTTATCCTGACAACTCAGCCGTATGAACAAAGTCAAAGCGTGACTCAACGTATGTCGAATGTGATTGCGACATGTGATGACTTCGATCGACGTTAACAGAATGGGTGCCCGCTTCATCGGTGGGATTGAAGGAGCCCCCGTTGTTTCGACAACAACTGTTTAACCCGTGGCCGACAGGCCTGGCCGCAGTACGTCCTGGCCTGTCGGCCACGGGTTAAACGTCACAGTCAACCCTTGCGGCGAGACAGTTCATACACCGGCCATTCGGTCCCGCAATCGTTGCAGTGAAAGCCAACGATTGTCGCTGTGCCCGGTACTGGCATGCGATTCTTAGGACTAATCACAGCGTCAGAAAGTTCGAGTGGCTCGACGTCGTGTTGAGCACATTGAGGACAACAATTGTTCTGCTGCAGGATTCGGGCGCGATCTTGGGGTTCCATGAATCGGCCGCTGATGACCACTGAGCGACGAGCACGATCAATCGGGATGATGTCTTCAAACACCTCATCAGAAATGCGATTGTGCATGGCATTCTGACGGGCAGGCTCGAGATTGCTCGTAATATCTTCTTCTGGCGAAAACAAACGCAGGCGAAAGCGGTTCATCGTGGTTCTTCCTTGAAACACTAAATCAGTTTTTGGCAGATTGAGATCTCTGCAGTCGCTTCAACACTCCATGTTGAAATGAACGGCTCTGGCAGAGAGAGAATGGCGATTCCGACATCCGCATCGCTCTTCGACAACGGACGTAGATTGATGCTGTGAGAGATTTGAGACATGAACGATCGAGACCGGAACTCTACCCTCGCCAGAACATGAATTCAAGCGCTGACTTTGTGATTTGAGTCCCGGTAAAATACGGCAAATAGGATGAAGTTGATCGAAGTCGAAAACGGAGATAAGGAACCTGCGACATTCGGTCGCGGAGTTCATGAAATTCGTTAGTATTCACCAAGTCACCGAAAGGTGATGGCAACGATCCAGTGCTGAAGATTCCCTTGCGACAATCTCGCGGCAACTTCCCCCAGACTGCTATTAGCACGTTTGGCTCCCTTATTATCCACACGTCCTGAAACCCCCGGAACAACCAAATGCCCGTATTTCTTGGCATCGATATTGGAACCAGCGGCACAAAGACTCTTGCAGTCAAAGAAGACGGCAAAATTCTGGCCTCGGCCACCGAAGAATATCCCTTGAGCAGCCCTAAACCCGGTTGGTCAGAGCAGGAACCAACAGACTGGTGGAAGGCCTCAGTCAATTCTGTCAAATGCGTGATGAAAGCTGCGAAGTTGAAGCCTGCGGATGTCGGCGGCATTGGTCTCAGTGGGCAGATGCATGGTAGCGTTTTCCTCGACAAGTCTGGCAGCGTCATTCGCCCGGCATTGTTGTGGAACGATCAACGCACGGCTGCTGAGTGCGCAGAAATTGAAAAACTGGCCGGTGGTCGCAGCAAGCTCATACAGATGGTGGCGAACCCAGCGTTGACGGGTTTCACCGCGCCGAAAATCTTGTGGCTGCGGAACAAGGAAAAGAAGAAATTCGATAAGACGGCGCAGGTTCTTCTGCCAAAAGATTATGTTCGTTATCGATTGACAGGTGACTTCGCAACAGAAGTCAGCGACGCATCCGGAACATTACTGCTGGACGTGGTGAATCGTCGCTGGTCGACCAAGCTGCTGCAGAAGCTTGATCTGGATGCAAAGTTGTTTCCAAAGGTTTACGAATCCGAAGACGTGACTGGCGTGCTGTCGGAGATCGCTGCTAAAGAAATGGGCTTGAATCCGGGGACACCGGTGGTGGGCGGTGGTGGTGATCAGGCGGCAAGTGCGATTGGCAACGGTATCGTCGGTCGCGGTGTTGTTTCCGCCACGATGGGCACCAGTGGAGTTGTGTTTGCCCACAGTGACGAAGTACAGGTGGATCCCGAAGGAAGATTGCACACCTTCTGTCATGCCGTGCGAGGCAAGTGGCATGTCATGGGATGTGTGTTGTCTGCCGGTGGAAGTTTGCAGTGGTTCCGCAATCAGCTGTGTCAGGCGGAAGTTGCGGCAGCGAAGAAGCAGAAAATCGATCCTTACGAGTTAATCACAGCAGAAGCAGCAACTGCGCCAGCGGGCAGCGAAGGACTATTTTTTCTGCCGTATCTGACTGGCGAACGCACGCCACATGCCGATCCGAACGCTCGCGCGTCGTGGATTGGACTTAGCCTGCGACACGGCAAGAATCATATGGCACGGTCGGTCATGGAAGGAGCGACGTACGCCATGCGGGATACCCTGGAGATCATCAAATCGATGAACATTCCCGTTAAGGAAATTCGACTTTCCGGCGGCGGGGCTCGCAGTCCGTTCTGGAAGCAATTGCAGGCCGACATCTACGGTCAGCAGGTGGTAACGATCAATGCATCGGAAGGACCGGCCTATGGCGTGGCGTTGCTGGCAGCAGCCGGAACAGGTGCTTACAAGGACGTCGTTGAAGCGTGCAATGCGACGATTTCTGTCGTGACAAAAACTCCCAACAAAGCTCCTGCAACGAAGACATACAATGCTGCCTACCCCGTGTATCAGCAATTGTATCGGTCACTCAAATCGGACTTCGCATCGATTCAGAAACTGATTCAGTAATGGCCTGGCGAGAAACACTGCTCAATTCCTTTGGCCCTGGCTTGATGGGGGGCATAACGTTTGGGAATTGGTTACGGCTACTCGCCGACAACCATTTTGCAGTGTCGCCTGGTTGCTGGTTGCGGGCACTTACGATTTCTATGCAGAGTGGTCCGACGAGTCTGATTCACATGGTGGATCAACTGCGATTTGGAAGCAGACTGAAAAAAATTGAAGTGCCTCCGCCAATTTTCGTCCTTGGACACTGGCGGCAGGGCACCACTCATCTGCACAATCTGTTGACGGTTGATCAGCGGTTTGCCTTTCCCAACAATTATCAATGCCTGTATCCGGACTCGTTTCTGACGGCGGAAAAACTGCATTCGAAGGCGATCGATTTTTTTCTGCCTAAGACACGTCCGATGGACAATGTCGAATGGCGCATGTCGTCGCCTCAGGAAGATGAATTCGCACTCTGTCTGATGAATTTCAAATCGCCGTGCATGGGCTGGGTGTTCCCGCAACGCCGCGACTATTATGCTCGCTATCTCACCATGCGTGATGTGTCGGAAACGGAGATTGCAGAATGGAAGGATTCCTTTCTGCTGTTTCTTAAGAAAATGACGCTGCTCTGCGGACGACCGCTGGTGTTAAAGTCGCCACCGCACACGGCTCGCATCAAATTGCTGTTGCAGATGTTTCCGGATGCGAAATTTGTTCACATTCATCGCAATCCGTTCGACGTATTTCACTCGACACAAAAAATGCTGACGGCCGTATCGCACTTGCATCGATTGCAAACGCCGCCTGACGAAGGTCTGGACGCCTGGATTTTGAGAATGTACCGACAAATGTATGATGCATATTTCGAAGAACGGCATTTGATTCCGGCCGGACAATTGTACGAAGTTGGTTTCGAACAGCTGGAGCAGGATCCGATTGGGAAAATTCACGCGATCTACGAATCCCTGAACCTGCCAGATGTGTCGCATGTGGATGCTGACTTAAAGTCATATGTCAGCTCCATCGCAAACTATCGCAAGAACTCGTTTGCGGAGTTTCCTGCCGACCTGCGACAACGAATCGCCACCGAATGGAATCGATCATTTGAAGAATGGGGCTATCCATGTCATTAATCGTTTCGCATGATGCGTTTCAAACGCTGGTCCGGACGCTGGGCGAAATACCAGAACCAGATGCGGCGGACAGCTGGCCTGCTGCGCAATTTGAGCTTCTGGCGGAAGCTGGAGGCAATCGCTGGAACATACCATGTGAGTTTGGCGGCGAAGGAGCAGACGACGCTGAGATGCTGGAAGTCTATCGTGAACTGGCAAGCGGAAGTCTGCTGACGACATTTATCCTGACGCAACGCAATGCGGCGTGTCAGCGAATTGCATCATCGATGAATGTTGCAATCAAACAACGCTTATTGCCACCGTTGTGTGAAGGCCGAATCTTTGCAACGGTAGGTATTTCGCATCTCACAACTTCGCGGCAGCACTTGAGCACGCCTCCTGTCGTGGCAACGGTGGACAAAAACTGTCACGGCTATCGACTTATCGGTTACGTTCCATGGGCCACAGCTGTGCTGGCGGCTGACCTTTTAGTCACTGGCGGTACATTGGCTGACGGACGGCAGATTCTGGCGGCGATTCCAACATCACGCGAAGGTGTTCGAGTCCATGCGGCGATGGCTTTGATGGGATTGAGCTCATCGCAGACTTCTATTGTGGAGTTGCAGAATGTGTTTGTTGGCGAAGATGATATTCTGCATGGGCCGATCGAGAGAGTCATCACTTCAGGAACTGGTGGCGGTGCTGGTTCACTTGGAACATCTGCCGTTGCGATTGGGACGGCATTGGGCACATTGCGAAATTTCCGTGAAGAAGCCGACCGGCGTCCGGAACTTGCCGAATTTGTAGACCCTCTGCAAACCGAAGTCTCATTTCTCACAACAGCCCTGCGAGATTCTGTGAAACACGCTGGTGACAGCCCTGAGAGCGTTGGCTTGAGCGTCGAGGAAATACGGCAGCGAGCAAATTCGCTGGTACTGCGTGCGGCTCAGGCATGGCTTGCTGCTACCAAGGGAGCTGGATACATCATCGGTCATCCTGCCGAGCGTGCTGTGCGAGAAAGCATGTTTTTCCTTGTCTGGTCATGCCCGCAGCAGGTACTGGTCGGGAATTTGCGAGAGTTGTCGTGTTCCCGGCATTGATTCCTCCAACGATTTGCGCCATTTTTCGTAATCAAACACGCAGGATGGCAGTCCATTTGTTGGGCGAAGAAAAGAATTGCAAAAAGAGACGAAGTAAGCACTGGTGCATAAGTACTTTCACAAAACTCGTTTCACCGTCAGCCGCAGGCGTACGCGAAACAAAGACAACGAGTACGCCTGCGGCTGACTGTTAAACGAAAAAACTTCCGCACCAGTGCTTATTTAGGTCCCTTCCTGCTCGTGACCGTTCAACGAAGTCTTCCGAAATTCCCGGCCTTCCATCCAACAAAGTATCTTCGAATGCGATCCTCGCCTGACAATTCTAAGCGATCAAACTCCGACGGTTTCGCGTTCTGGCTGTTAACCACGTGGCTGCTGTTCGGCTTGCAGCCAGGTTGCAATCAATCATCCGGCCCGGCAACGGCTGTTGATGCCAGCAATCAGGCCACGGGAACTGCCGCAGATGAATGCCGGAATAAGCTGAATTCTGTGATCGGTCGCATGCAGCCAGAATCGATGTCCACTCAAACCCGCAAGAGTTCGATCGCCACCGGACTGAACGGATGGATGTCGTCGTGCGTTCCGGCAGACGCCAGAAACCTCGAACTCAGTGCCGCAAACAGCGCGATGTTGTCCACGAATGTTCAGCGAGCAGCCGGACAAAAGAAGTTCACAGAAAGCGACGTGAACTACATTCGTGATTGCCTGCTGTTCAGTCAATTGACAGAATCTCTGTGGACTCAGACTGACGCAGCAAGCGGCGGGCAGGTGAGTTCGGATTTGGCTCGGGTCCGAGGCATCTTCAAACACGTTGTTGAAAACATCTCCCCGCTAAAATCCGATAGCACCCGCATCCCGCTTGGCCTGTACGAAGTGATGTTGACTGGCCGCGGGACGTTTGACGACCGTGTCTGGGTTCTGGCTGAAGGCCTGCGTCAGCGGCAGATCGACTCTGTGCTCCTGAAAGCGTCCACACCGGGTGACCCCGCTTCTGAAAACATCATTGATGCTGCCGATCAACTACTGGCGGTCATCATTGAAGAGAAGGCGTATCTGTTTGATCTCGTCCGCGGCACCGCGGTGCCAAAGGATGGCGATACGTCGATGGTTGTCGCCGAACCTGCAGAAGCGTCAGCGCTGGCCGGAATTGAACGCTGGAAGTCGGCTACACCTTTGATCGTAGCAAATCCCGCAGCGTTTTCTCCACGTATGTTCCTCTTGCAGGAACGCATGGAAGCATCGAACGCTGCAACGATTTACGAGGAACTCGCCGGAGGCACCAGTGAAATCCGACCGTTGGTGCAACGACTGGCAGCGGCTCTCGGAGCGACATGGCCAGCGGAAAGTTATAAAGTATGGGAGTTTCCTGAACAGCAGATCGCCGCTGCCGCTGCATTAAACGAAAAGCAAAAGGAAGAATATACGGTCCTGATGAGGCCGTTGGACAGCCCATTCGAACGCGAGTCCATTAACGTCGGCGATTCGCTCGACGATCCCGGCTTGAACACGGAAGAATTGAAACCTGAAGAGCTGCTCCAACTTCGCATCGCGGCGTTGGAGGAACGCTGGTCTCGCGTGAGTGCTTCCAGCGATGAGCTCTTTGGCAAGCCGTCTCGACGCTTGCTGGAAACTCGCGTCAAACAAATCTCGGGGTCGCTGGATTCAGAAATGATTCAGAACCTGCAGCAGATTCGTCAGGCCAGCATGCAGACAATGATTGAAGTGGAAGTGCCAGTGGATGGTAAACGCGTCAGTCGGATGAGCATACCGTTGCCCGAGATGATTAAGAACGTTCAGCAAAGCGCGCTTGGTGACACTTTGTACTGGATATGTTTGATGCAGTTGAGTCGCGGTGATAACGGAGCAGCGATTTCCACTTTGCGTAATTATCGCATTCAGTATCCGACGGGAACTGCTGCGTTTCCGTCCATGATGAATGAAGCTCACGCACTTATCGCCCAGGGTAACAATGCAGATTCGATTGCTGTCCTGAAACTCGCCGACGTCGAAGACAACCCCGAACGCGTTCGCGCTCAATGGTGGCTGAAACGCCTTGAAGCCGCGAAGTAGTCACTCGCACGGCGAGCGGCACGCGTCAGCTTGCCGTTACATTTACTCTTTTGTTCTGCGAGCTGTCGAAATTGCGTTTTGGCATCGGCGAGCGAGGGATGTCAATCGTTGTCAATCCCCTGTTTGCGATTTGAGCACCGAGACAAACTCATCGTACCGGTCGGCTGACGCCGCACCGCTCACCGCCGCAATGCTCGCCGATTGGCCTGGGCTTCATTTGCTCAGCGAATTCTCCAGCATCATCAAAGCCTGCCAGAGATTTCCCTGAGTCCACAGCAGTGGAGTAATGTCGTTCGCAATCCAATCACCGTTCTCGCAGAAGTAGGATTCCGGGCAACGATATTGTGGAAACCGACAACCGGCTGGTGTCAGTTGCGAAAATGATCGCCGAGTCGCTTCGATCTGTAATCGCAGCGATTCTGGATCACCGTCAGCCAAATATCGTTGGCCGTAGACGCAGGCAATGATTGGATCGAAGATGCACCATTGAGCTTCCATCCCGGGCTTCAGCAACTTGTCGCGAGCACCCTGATCGTCACTGAAGTCGGCCGTTCTGGCGTCTGCAGTTAACAATGTCCGATAGTCCGCGCACCAATAAGAATCGCCGAGGTAGCGGCGAATGCCATATGGTCCCTGCAGGTGTGTTTTTACGTCCGACAGAATTTTATCTTCCATCGTGCGGTCGCCGATCACATTCAGAGGATAAATCAGGAACAGCAGAGCGGCATCGTAACGGCGGTTTTGCAGCGGATCTGGTTGAATGCATTCGGCCGGCAGAATCTGTTTCAACGCCGTTCGACACTTCTCCAGCAGTCCATCAACATCAGCGAGCGTGATTGGATGCGTACCGGCAGCGAGTTGGTGGCAAATACCAGATTGGTGCATTAACTCTCGCAATGATGACAGGCCGGCCACTACGCAGCCAATACTCGATGCGGCAACCTTGCGGACTTCTTCCCAGTGACCGCTGTCTTCATCCTGCCAGACTTCGACGGCCTGCCAGAATCGCACAAACTGAGCGAACAAAGCCCAGTCGGCTTCATCAAGCTTCATGTCGCCGCGAATAATGAGTCGTCAGGACAGCCACAGAAAATATCCTTGCGCGTCGTTTTGTGCGTGTGCCCATTTTTCAGTGTTCTCGGTGAGGTGCGTGCCATCAAAGCGAATGTGAGGCCGATACATCGGATCAGACGCATCTGTTTTTCCATCAATGACGTCCGAAAAACGATATCGATATTTGGCAAAAAAAGCAGTGAGCGATCTTATGCAGTTCGTCGCAATCTTTGCATCGTTCCGTACTGCCAGATGAGCCCACGCAATTTGAATATTGTCGCGAACCCAGACGTTGTGGTATCCGGACAATTCAAAATCACCACCTTCACCTGCGGCGGCCGAAAACAGCCCGTTCGGCAGCGTCGGAAACTGAAACGTCCCCTGCTCGGTCAGGAATTGAGTTATCTTGCTAACGTCAATTGCCGTCGTGGATTTCGTAATCCAGTCTGCCGGTGGTGTCGTCGTCAGGTTCATTGTTTCGTGTTTCTATGATGATCGAGTTGAATCGCCCGTTGTTTAAAGCAGGCCGGACCAAGTGGATCGCCGTTCCGGCAGTTCCGTTGTGCTTGCCGGAACGGCGCTCCGC
>JANOZG010000477.1:0-5446 GCA_031429275.1 Planctomycetota bacterium | reverse complement strand
GCCGACGGACTGGAAGTCCGTCGTACAAACACAACTCAGCCCCGATTCTAAAGGTTGACAAAGCACTAGAGCCTGGCAACAAACACATCGCCATCCATCGGTAAACTCCAATTCAAACAAAAAAGAAGCGACCGCCTCTTTCACTTCACATCTAAAAATCCAAATCGCCTTATGAAAAAATGCGACGAGCGGAACTCACACTGATCTCTCGGCTGTGACCGCGAGATTCAGCCGGAGCCTCCATCGACTTCGCACGGCCAACACTCGATCGAAACCATTTGCGGAAATTCATCACGCAATCTACCCACAACTCCGTCGAAATCCCAAGACGCTCGAACGTCGGCTCCAGATTCGCCGGCATCGCACCACGCTTACCACTGCGAACTGACGACCCGTCCAGTCCAGCAACTGTAGGTAATCGCCAAGACCCATCATCAATGTTCCTTTGCTCGACGCTCAACGAACAGTCTTCTTTGATCGGACCGCCTGACGCTTCGGCTCCAGTGGAATCGGAGCCAGCCAACCAGCACGCTGGCCGAGTTCAATGCGATCGTCCTGAGCCTCCTCATCAAGTCCCTTCTCCCTCGCGCCGCGGGAGAAGGTGGCCGACAGGCCGGATGAGGGAGCTTCCTGCTGCGCCGAAACTTCATCCGCCGTCTTCAAATCGGCAATTCGATCCTGAGCATTCGTGAAATCGCTCGACTCCGGAGTCGCGGCGATCTTTGCCCGCACAGGGTTCAGATCCACATACTGCAGACACGCTAAAATCGCGGCGTCATCCAGCAAAACCTGACTTTTGAAACGACCTTCCCAAAATCGGCCCGAACACTGGTCTTATTTATTCGCTTCCTTTGCAAAGCGTTCGGACAGAAACCGCATAAACCAGGAAATGCTCGCCAGCCGAACTCGCATCTCCTTCAGCTCTGATTTGTCATGGCGAATGGAATTTAGTTCGAACTCCGTGGGTTCCGCCGGATTGCCATTTGTGTCCTTCCGAGTCGGACACAGCATCCACCACTTCTGAGCGATTTCTTCATCCGCCAAAACATCCCGCCAATTCGTACGTGCCATGCCGATCACCTTCCCAGAGATCCATGAACGAATATCTATTCCAGCTTGTCTTGGTAGGAGGCCACATACCCACTAGATTGTTGTCATCAAACGGCTGGCCCCAGAATTTTGACGAATGGACTGAAGGAATTCCAAATTCGGACGGGCTCCTGAAACAGCGCAGTGGTGATCGGATGTCGGCTGGTCGAAATCAACCATGAATGGTTTCCACTGTCCACTTTCGTGGCAGCAGACTGCTGCCTTCACGAATTACAAAACATATGTTTTCCGCTGTGACGCGAAATCCGGAAAGTGTTCAGATGGATACCAAGTGTCCCTGTTCAGGCCAAATTCTTCGCGACGATCAACAGCTGATTTTGATCCATGCCGCGGGGCTGGTGCAGCTGTCGATGCCGTCGCCGCCATCGATGCTGCCGAGCAGTGTGAAGGTGAGATCGATGGCGATCAGATCGTCGCCGCCGAGTGCATTAAGAGAAAACTCATCGGTCGCATCGGTCGTGACGGAATCCTGTTCAAGGATGCTCAACAGCCCGCGCGGACGACGAATGTATGTGGCTGTTGTCGCACTGTTGCGAGTCAGCCGCATTTCGTCGGCCGCGGATGTGCCGTCGAAGATGTAGACATCGATTCCCGCTTCGCCGGTGAGCGCGTCATCTCCGGCGCCGCCGTTGAGTCGATCGTTGCCGGTGCCGCCGAGTAATATGTCGTCGCCGTCTTCGCCAACCAGTACGTCATTGCCTCCGCCCCCGTTGAGTGAATCGTCGCCGTCGCCGCCTCTCAGGAAATCATTCCCGTCACCGCCGAGAATTGTGTCGTTGCCGTCATCGCCAAGGACGATGTCGTTGCCCGTGGAAGCATCAATCCAATCATTGCCGGCACCGCCATAAATCCGGTCATTCATGGCATTGCCGTACAACACATCATTGCCGTCGCCGCCCCAGATTGAGTCATGGCCATCCTGACCGAAAATAGTGTCGTTGCCCGCGTTGCCATAGATCTGATCGTTGCCAGTTCCGCCGAAGAGCGTGTCGTTGCCCAAGCCGCCTCGCACAACGTCATCGCCAGCGCCGGCGTCCAAAATGGCCGTGCCGGTGAACGAAGACGCATCGATCAAGTTTGCAGCCGCTCCGGCGGTGATGCCGACAGTCTCAACGCTGCCAAACAACAGGCGGCTCCCGAGACTGTTGCTTACTTGAGTCGGCGACAGTGTCCAGTTCACGTCGCCAGTGACGTTGACGCGATCCACTCCCGTTCCGCCAACAACCTGCAGGAATCCGGACTCACCCGGTGCGGCGAAATCCGGGCCGGTGATTGTGATGAGGTCGTTTGCGATCCCGGTCGACACGATGAAGTCGAGCAGCCCTGGAGCTTCCAACGCTCCGGCACTGATCGTCACGGAGTCAATGCTTTGTGCGAGCACACTGTCCTTGGCTCCGGTATCGACAGTCACGCGATCGACGGCCTGAAACGACAAAGGCACGATCGTCTGACCGCTGCTGGAACCGCCGACGGTGGTCTTCAGAGTTGTGCCGATGACCTGAAACGGGTTCACAGTCACGGAATCCGCCGTGCCCTGCGTCTCAACTCGCACAGCCGCCATGGACGACACGTCCGTGGATTCAATGCCCGTCGCCTGAATGACGCCGCCGTTGATCAGCAACTCGGTCAGACCGCTGAATGAACCGGATCGATAAACGGCCGATTCACTGCCAAGGCCGATCACCGCGAGATCATCCGTTCCGGCGCTCGCGTTGAATCGAATCCCCTGCGGCAGCGAGAACGCTCCGCCGCCGAAGTCAACGAGCAGCGAATCCTTGGTCGCAGCTGCACCAGTGATTTCAATGCCGGTGATTTCGCTCGCCGGCCCAGAACGCAGAACAATCCCTGTCCCTTTGTCGGTGATTTCGACGTCGTCTCCATTTTTCCGCACAAGAAAGCTCGTAGTGCCGCTGATCCCCGCAGAAGCTCTCAGTTCAGTCGTGAATTGTGCAATGAATCCATCGGATTGGCCGGCTGAGGTTAAGACAGTTTCATTGGCACCGGGATCAATATTGATCGATCCTGTGAAACTGCCTGCCATGACAATGTCGTTTCGTGGAGCCAGGTCCATCGGTCCGAGTGCACTGCTGATCCTGTTGCCCCAGATTGGATTGCCGTCGCGTCCAAGGCCAGTCAGGAAAGTCCCCGGAGAGGAATCAATGTCGATTGATCGAGTCTCTCCTCTCATGCTGAGCAGACCTGGGCCTGTTCCAGCCACAATGAACTGATCATTGCTGTCCGTCAGGATTGACTCAACAGCGATACTTCCTCCATCGCCGCCGATCTGTGTGGCCCATTTGAAACTTCCTGTGGAAGACAGTTCGATCACGAACACATCGTTGATCCCCAACGGTGTCAGGATTCTGCTGTCCGCTCCGGGATTCACGTCGAGCGCGACAGGCGATGACACTCCGAGTACCACGTTCCCCCGTGAATCTACCGTGAGCCCATTGATGAATTCCGTTTCTTCAGTGCCGAAAGTCCTGTTCCAAACGAGGCTTCCGGATGGACTGAATTTTGAGACGAACACATCGTCTCGACCAAGAACACCGACTGGCGATTTTTGAAGGACACGCTGTGGCGACGGATCAAAGTCAATGTTGGTTCCGAAAAAAGATCCTCCAACCAGGACGTTGCCATCCCCCGCCAGCGCGAGGGAGCGCGGAATGGCATAACCTGCGGCTCCGCCAAAACTTCTGCCCCAAACAAGACCACCGTTGTTGGAGAACTTCAGCAGCACCGAACGGCTCTCATTGGGCGTTCCCAGATTTGTGATTCCAGGACCTGGCTCAAAATCAGCCACGTTAATAACATGGCCACTTAGAAATGTAGCCCCGTTCCGATCCGTCGCCATTGCCCGAAGCTCGATGGCAGATGCACCACCGCCGCCAAACTGACTCGCCCACACAAAGTTGCCGCTCGAATCCAGCTTGACGATGAATTCCCGACCGTTAACAGAGTCCAGGTTCGAGACTCCTACACCGGGATCGAAATCGCTAGTCCCATCGAAATAGCCTTGAACGAATGTATTCCCAAGACCATCTGTCGTGACGTGTCTGCCGATCCAGCCGCCGTTGCTGGCGGAAAAGATTTTAGCCCAGACAAGGTTGCCATCTGCGGCGATTCGAGACACATACGAGTTTAGGGATGGCCCTTGTGGATTGAGCGTCGTGACTCCCGGTCCGGGATCGGCATCGATTGCTCGAAAAAAATTCCCAACCACCGTTCGATTGCCTGTCGCATCAACATCCAGGTCATAAAGATAGTCGTCATTCGCCCCGCCTATGCTGCCTGCATTGACAAGATTCGCTGTCAGCAACTGCCGGGATTCCAAAACCTCTGCTGTTACTGATGACGGCATCGACCGCATCGATTTTGCCCGGCGCGACCGCAGCGACGGAGTGGAACAGAACAAACGACTAATGCTGCTGACGAATTGAGGGACTGCTGGTTTCATGGGGATGCTCGAAACAAATTGAGGGGTAGTGCAGATAAGCAACTTTGCATAGAAGATTTCGATTAACCGCGTGCCCGTCGGGCTGCGGTCACCGAAAAATCGCGGAGCGATGCCCGCGCGGTTCAACGAGATTTTGCCAATGACTTTCCGCCGGGGTGCCTACGAATCAGAGGCGTCACGATTACAAACGCACGAGTTTTCGGCTGTGACGCGAAATCTCGAAAGATTTCCGGGATGGTTTGAATTTGCCGTGAACGGACCCCGTTGTCTGCCGATATGCTGACACAGTATGAAATCTGAACCTGAACATTTCGCTACTGATTCCTCCACTGAAGACTCAGATTTTCCACCATTCGTCGCGGCCGACAGGACAGAGAGGGGAAAGCAATATGGGGTCTGATCTCATTGAAATGAGACCCTTTATTTGCCCCTCTTCTGTCTGTCGCGGTTGCTCAAATAACCATCAGCCAGCTCATCGATCGCAGGTCGTACCGCATTTTTCAGATCGCTTCGCGGCGACGCAGAGGTAAAGTCCACCGGCGCCGATGACAACGAATGGCAGCGTCAGCAATCCCCACACAGCGCTGCCCCCTGCGGATCTTTGCATGACGGATGATCCATTATCATCGGGATCGACAAAGCAGACACCGCGAAAACCCACAGGGTGCTCCGCGACGATCACTTCACTTGCAGCACGGTTACTGGATGCGGATCCGTCGAAGCTGAAGCGGCGGCTAACCCGACTTCCCCAGACGAGTGGAAATCCGGTGTATCGCGAAAATAGTTTCTCGTGTTTTTGAGATTGAATTTTGAAAACCACCGTGTTTGAGATCTCGAAACGTGATGTAGTGACGACCACTTATCTTGGCCTCCGAGCGA
>JANOZG010000476.1:0-2899 GCA_031429275.1 Planctomycetota bacterium | reverse complement strand
TAAGGAATGGGCCATCGGTTTTCGACCATTTGTCCGGACGACAAATCTCGAAATCTCACAGACACCGAACCCACATCGCCTTCCCCATCGGGTTTGGCTTCGAACTGATACATGGCCACGCCCGCTTCCGCTGCCGCCATTTCTGCGGCATCGACTTTGTCATTGCGGAAGTCCTCCTGCTTCAGAATGTGCTTCTCAAAGCCCAGCAGCTTGTAACTGCCAACTCGTTTCGGATTGAATTCAACCTGCACCTTCACGTTGCTGGCTGACGGTCGCAGTGCGCCGGCAATCTGACTTGCGAAACTTTCGTGTGCGGATTCAAACGCATCCAGCAGGTAATACCGACCGTCCCCTTTCCGCGTCAGAGCTTCCAGAACTTCATCATTCAGGCCCTCCGCGCTGATTCCGGCAGCGTCGAACGCGATTCCGGCCTCTCTCATCGCCGTGACCATTCGCGACAGGCTCTCCGGATCGGCATCGCCCAAATTGACTGCGCCATCGGTGAGCAACACGATGCGATTCTGAGCACCAGGGGTTTGTTGTTGAGTTGCCTTCTCAAAGGCCAGTTGCAAAGCCGCTTCGATGTTCGTGCCACCTTCGCTCGGCAGTTCGTCAATCAGTTTGACCAACTGAGCGGCGTCCGCTCCGCTGACTTTGTCGGCCATCAGCCGCGGCTGTCGAGCAAAACTGATAAGCGTGACCTGATCGATGGCCGTCAATTGTCGAGAAAGCAAATCGAACGCACGACGGACGGTGTCCTGACGATCCGCTCGTTCCATGGAACCGGAGTTGTCCAGCAGGAAAGTCAGACGCAGCGGCGTGTTGCTCGCACGTCCTTCGGCCGCCGTCCGCATGGAAACTCGCAGGAGATTCCGCTGTTGAACAAACGGATGAATCGACTGCTCAACGGCGCACGCGACCTTTTCTTCTTTGTGCGGAAGAGGGTCTCCGTAGTCGAAAGCATTCACAAATTCTTCGATACGAACCGTTGCCGCCTCCGGCCATTCTCCCCGCCCCAGCGCCGCTGCCGCCAGTTTGAAAGAGACGTCACTTACGTGCAGCGAGAACGTCGAAAACGCTTCGACGGCTGCGTTGGTTTCATTCAGGCCGACGGATGGTGCAGCGGCTCTTGCGACTGGCTTTTTCTCTGCATCCGTGACAAAATCCAGTGCCGGACGAGCCGCTTCGCCTTGTCGGAAAAACACATGAGCCTGGCCTTTGACGTCAAAAGTTTGTCGGTCTGCTACTTCCCCATTTTTCCTCCATGCATCTGGGACTTTGCCAGCGTGGGGATTAAAGCCGTCGATTATTGGCATCTCTTTCGACTCGGGCTGAGCCGCCGCTTCCGATTTAGATTCCGCCAGTGGTTGGAGGCCGTCCATCAGATCCATTTCAAGCTGATCAATATGAAAATGAGAGCCTAGATAGTCATCCGGATTTTTTCCTTCGGCATTCTTCTTCAAGTCAATGCTCCAGGCACCCACTTCACCTCGAGGTTCCACTGATTCCGTTCGGACTGACTCCAATTCGCGAAGAGTCTCCTCCACTTGCGCGACATCTTCTCCGTCGGCAATGAATTCACGTTCCCAACCCTTCGCCTTAAAGCCCTCACCACCACTGCCGCCGGGTTCCATGCCCGCTGATGGCTTGCCGCTGCGACCCTCGAAGGTACCGCCTCCGAGTCCACCGCCTTCCAGGCCGATGCCGCTCCCGGCACTTGGCAGTCCCCGAGCATTCGTGCCAAAGCTATCTCCGGCAAAACTCTTCTCAAGTGACTGGGCCATTTCTTTCTGACGCGACTCATCATTTGGCTCTCCGTCAGAATCCTCTGCGAATCTCTGTATCCTGCTCCTGATTTCGGACAAGTTCTGCGGATCCGGTTGCTCTGGCGCATCCTGATCCCTCATCTCAAACTCGCCGCGTTTCGAGGAACCATTCAAGGTGTCCTGAGCAATCGTGTCCAAACCAACAACCGCCTCGCCAGTGGCACCGCTAATGTTAATTTCCATCGTTCCAAAATCAGAAGGATCGCTGCTGCGGCCAAGAGTCACTTTGGACTTCGACTCACCAGACTCCGACTCACCCTCCCTCTGTTCGCCATCTGATCTGCTGTCACCGGCAACGTATCCAGACTTGTCTCTGGAGAGGTAGTCCTCGGACTCGCCAAGATCTGATGACAATGGCTCGCCCATAGTGGCACGCAGGTCTTCCAACTTCTTTTCTGAGTCAGGCAACCCAAGAACACGCAATGACTGACCGACAGACTCCTCTGCTGGCGAAATCATCAACTTAGGAATGGAATCAGCAATTGTATTGCCAACCGAAAACCTCTCTGGCGATACTGGCAAATCGGTTGTCCCTGCCAAGACCGGGGCGCTGTAAAGCACATCGGGTCGAGTGCTTGCGGGACCTGAGGCCCGCGCATTGATGTCAGCCGGAACATGCAGTGAATCGTTGTCGCCAGTTGTGTCCGACTTTGCAAACTCGACGTCATCAGAGCTTGCAACCGGTGCTGACGCGTCACCGTGGATTGCCCACGACTGCGGCTCCGATTCGAAAGCACTTTCGATTGGTGCATCAAACGGTCCGTCTGGTGCATCTGAACGCCCAAAAGCTGAGATCGATCGACGGGACTCCGCCTTATCGGTACCGCTTGGCGACAATAATCCTTCCAAGAATAACTCGCGGTCCACTTCGGCTCCCGGATCCACCTTGCTGGTTTCGTTCGCGGCCAAACCACCTCCATTCAATGTCTGCTGCAATGCCGAGAGGGCTCTCGTCGAAGCCCCAGCGAAATCAGCGTTGGCAGAATCCAATCGTGTGATGAACTGTTCCCTTGCCTCACCCTCTCCCACTTCCGGACCCGAAGAAACCCGAGGCGTAAACCCCAGACTCAGTG
>JANOZG010000475.1:0-1978 GCA_031429275.1 Planctomycetota bacterium | reverse complement strand
GGCAACAGGTTCAGTTGCCTGCGAGTAGAATGGCAGCACAGGTGACTCAGCTTGTTGATCGAATTTAGGACCGGATCAAGTTGCTTTCTTCAGGACTCCCAATGAAAACTGTTCTGTTTCTCTGCACCGGAAACTACTACCGCAGCCGATACGCAGAGATCCTGTTCAACGCCAGGGCGAAACAAATGGGACTGCACTGGAATGCGGTATCCAGAGGACTCGCACCCGATCCTCGAAATCCCGGCCCGATGTTCCGGGACACGATGAAGGCATTGCAGAAGCAAGGCATCTCCGTCGAAAATCATCTGCGGTTTCCGATGAAAGTCACGGAATCAGACTTCGAGTCGAATGATCATGTTGTTGCCGTTAAGGAAGCTGAACATCGCCCCATGATTTTGCGAAACTTCCCGAACTGGCTGGGGCGAGTCGAATTCTGGCATGTTCATGATCTGGACTGCTGCGGGCCTGATGAAGCAATTCCGCATCTCGATCGTGAAGTAACCGCATTACTTCTGAGGCTCAGCGATGTGAATCGACCTCCCTCTATTTGATTGCTACTTCGGATCACGAAAGATCATCACCATTCAGGGAACTTCGAGTTCACATGGTACGCATCTTCCTCGCAATCGTTGGGCCTGCTTACCCCTTTGCGGCATGGTGCTCTCTCATGCCGGAAAAGACTTCAATGATCGTGGGATTCACACTTCAGCCGGGATCAGGACAATCGGAGTTTCTGAATGTCGATGGCGGATTGGAACTGGCACTCGGCATCGCTTTCTCTGGCCGCTGTATCGTCCAGCAGAAGTCGCTTTTCCGCTGTTGCTGTGCATGCTGATCCACGGATGTCTTGTCGCGTTTCGGACAGCCGGGTTTGTGTTGTACAGCGGAATTCCATCCACAACATTTGCCCTCGCAGCGACAGAATGGATCATCTTTGTCGGAGCCAGCATCTTGTATTGGAGGAAGTGACAAGCGTCATGGATTACGCATCTCGTGCCTGGCACTTTGGGCAGAAATAAGTCGCTCGCTTCGATGGCGTCAAACACATTGACCGAATAGCGGCTCCACATTTTTCGCACAATTGTCCATGTCGGTGATAGACATTGTGTGTCCAACGACCGCCTTCGTTGTAACTGTTCCACAAAACGGCAGGGATCGCTTCCAGCAGGCGATCCATCTGGAAGGGCCGCAATTCGCACCCGGCGATACGTGGATCGAGTCCAGCCAGATACAAAGCCTCGCTTTTGGCCACGTTGCCGACGCCACACAGAATACTCTGATCGAGCAATGCCTCTGATATCGCTAGTTTTGTGGCACTCAATGACTGCCCAATCATGTCTTTGGGATACGGGCGTGACATGGCGTCGGGGCCAAGTGAATCGCGCTGACGGTTCACGGCATCTTCATTGACAAGTTTGAGCATTTGGCCTTTGAGATTGCAGATTGTGAAAGGACCGACATACAAGGCCAGCCATGTGGTGTCTGGAAAGAAGAGCTGTTGTCCTTCCAGTTTCCGCCAAATACCCTTCATCAACAAATGATTGTGCAGATACCTGCCACCGTCAAATTCGATGAAGATGTGTTTGCCCTTGCAGAAAGCCCGCAGGACCACACGCCCTGTCAGCTCCTCAGCCGGAATGTCGCCTCTGGTTGAGTAACATCGGACAACACGACGACTTTCCAGATGTTTATGCAGCCATTCTGTTCTGCGGAGAACTTGCGGACCCTCTGACACACGAAATCCTTTTCTTCACGCCGAATCCTGATCGCTGACTCCAACAAGTCATCCACAAGTCATTTTGAAGACGCTGCCCGCTCCACCTTGATCCACTCGATTTCCATCTTGAACGGACCGGCCTTCTTGTCGCTCAACAGAAAACCCACGGAACTGACCTCATCTGGTTTTACAGCACCGGCCTCCCGGACAACCTGGCCAAACGAAGTCGCTTCGAATTCATCGAGCGGCACTTTGACTTCG
>JANOZG010000474.1:0-3092 GCA_031429275.1 Planctomycetota bacterium | reverse complement strand
GGCCGTGCGAGCAACTCCGAGAACAAGTTCGACGAGTTGCTCATCGTCAACTTCGATTGATGACGTCATTTCTGTTCCGAGGGAAACACCAATTTCCGGACCATCCTGTCTGCCGAGCCTGCTTTCAAAGGCGATGACGTGGACGTAAGCAAGTCCTGTGGTGTCAGGAGGCTTTGTGGCTTTTTGTGCTTTTTGTGGCTAGAAAACAAGTCGTATGCAATCGTAGTTTCGCTCGCCACGAAAAACACGAAGAGACACGAAAAAAATCAACGGCCCACTGGAAGGCTAAACTCAGGAATCTGCAAGTATGGACAGTGAATGCAGCGTTTCAGAAACAAGGACTTTGGGGGCAGAAAAATGTTCGGCAGAAAGATGCTGGCTATCTTTTTGCCCAACATTTTTCTGCCCATAATGCTGTCGTTCGGTGATCAATCTTAGCCCCGCTGCGGGCCGTTAAAAAAAATCGCAGCACCATGATCGCACGTTCGGACATTGGCGCTTCTGGCTGAGCCTGTACTCCAACAAACGGCCATGGATCAGAACAAAACTCACGCAAGCATTGTATGGCCTTTGGGGTATTCGTCCCACAGCCCAGGGCTCCGGCCATACGATTCCCTGCCAAATGCAGATCAACTCAATTGACCCCGGCACGTCTGCCAGTATGCTGGCCGGGACGTAGCGGGCGGAGAGCATCCATCGCCTCCGCCGTATTGTGATGTCATCGTTGAAAGATGGGAGAAGTTCACCGGGCGGAACGTGGAGTGCGTCTCTATTGCTCAGGGAGTGACGGTATGAGTCCGGAAGAATTCGGCAATCTGCGTCTTATCGATCTGACCTTGAGCAACTCCGAGAACAAGTTCGACGAGTTGCTCATCGTCAACTTCGATCGACTGGCCATTGAGTTCGAGAAAGACCAAGGCCGCTTCCAAACCAATTCGTTTGTTGCCGTCAATGAAGGGGTGGTTCTGAACAAGATGGAACAGGTAGGCAGCTGCCATTTGAAAGATGTCGGTATGCAGGAACTGTCCGCCAAAAGTTACCCCAGGCTGGGCGATGGCAGACTGCAGCAGATCGCTACTCCGCAATCCTTCACTGCCGCCATAGCTCTTGACTTGGCCAGCATGCAACTCAAGCACATCTTCCAATGTCAGAAATTCAGGCCTGTCGTCCTACTCAGCAAGTTTTTGAAAGGCCTTTTTGTGACGAGCATTTACCTTTTTGCTCGCTTTCCGCAGTTTCTCCTTCTGACTGCCGTCTTCGGCGGCAGTAATCCGGATGGAGGTACCATCGGTGGTCAGCTCCACCGGGCACTCAGGATCAATCTGCAGAAGGTCGAGAATCGGCCGATCAACGACAAGTGCCCAGCTGTTGCCATGTTTAACGAAATTCTTGAGCATCTTCAGGTCTCCAATGGTGTTAATACAATGGTGATACATTGTAGCACCAACAATCGCTCCTGTCAAAAGGAATCGACAATCGTACAGGGGCTAAGTGATACGCCGGATGTCGCTCAGGCGTTTCTGTCTCTTCGCCGTCGCAAAGTGTTCTCAAGCAATGCTTTGTAAGATTTGGCAGTTCGGGGCTCTGGCCGTACGATTCCCTGCCAAATGCAGATCAACTCGATTGACCACGGAACGCCTGCCAGTATGCTGGCCGGAATGGCGTGGGCGGAGCAGAGGGACACAATCTAAAGTAGACGTCACTCTCCGAGTGACGCAGCCAGAAAACGCGAGTGGAGCCTGCCCGGGCATCATCACTCAAAGAGTGATGTCTACTTTTTGTAACACGTCCCGGCCGTGTTTTCGACAGTGAATTCCCGAGCAACAAATGAGTGGCAGGCATGGACTTCGAAGAACTGATCGAGACGCTGTCGAAGGGGTCTGCCACTGCCGTCACGACGCTGGAAAGCAACGTCGCGGAGCTGAATGCACTGAAAGAGTATCTGTATGTGCAGACTCCGGTAGAGGCAGCCCTGCGAGCCGAGATCGACCGGAATCTCAACAAGCCGCGCGTGATTTTTGTCTGCGGCTCCAGCGGCGATGGAAAATCCGAGCTGTTTCGCCGGATCCATGCCGACTATGTGGATAAAGTTCGATTTCATCTGGATGCGACGCAATGTGAAGTTGACAACAGAGAGTATCACGATTGCTGTGCCCGAGGTGGCACCTCATGAGTTCACCTTTCCTTTTACTGTCGCAAACAGCTTGGCTTGTGGCGAATGATGCGGCATTCGCCGTCTTCGATAGTTTTCCAGTCACACCGGGGCACGTACTTGTTGTGACTCGTCGTGTGGTGGCGACATGGTTTGAAGCGACTCAAGCGGAGCAGTCCGCCTTGATGTCGCTCGTAAACGAGGTGAAGTCAATTCTGGATGAGCGTCTGACGCCAAAGCCAGATGGGTACAACGTCGGATTCAATGCGGGCGAGGCTGCGGGCCAGACGGTACCGCATCTGCATATTCACGTCATTCCGCGATACGTTGGCGATGTTGCAGATCCGCGTGGTGGAGTTCGGCATGTGATTCCAGGCAAGGGCAATTATCTGATAGGCGATGAATCACAAGCCGCAACAGGGGCTGGACTAACGCTGGCCACCGGGTATCCAAACTCGCCGCTTTGGAATGAACTGTCGTGGCGACTGGCCGGAGCAAAGTGTGTTGATGTGCTCGCATCGTTCGTGCAGCTTTCCGGGCTGGATGTCATCGAAGATCGGTTGTTCGAAGCGATTCGCAACGACGGCCGAGTTCGCATTCTCGTCAGTGACTACCTCTACATCTCGGACGCGAAAGCACTATGGCGGCTGATGGGGTGGATGAATGTTGCGTTCGAAGAATTTAACGAGCTGCGGCTGCAGGCAAAGCTGATTGAAACAAGCAGGCTTCCGTCATCACCGGCTTCGTTTCATCCAAAGGCTTGGCAGATATCGGATGAAAGTTCCGGGCTGATCGTGGTTGGCAGCAGCAATCTGTCACGCCCCGCATTGCAAACGGGAGTCGAATGGAACCTGCTGAGCGAGCGACAAGCAGCCCCGGAAGCTCATGACAAGGTTCGGCTGGAGTTTTCATCGCTATGGGACGTCGCGTCAGAACTGAG
>JANOZG010000473.1:0-13305 GCA_031429275.1 Planctomycetota bacterium | reverse complement strand
GCCGACGGAGCGGCGGGCTTACAGTAAACCCGTCGCTGCGCCGACGGGATCTAGCTCCACTCCACCAATCACCCGAAAACATCACCGTCGGAATGACTCAACACCGACAATTTCGCAATCCGATCGCGAGCGTGATCAGCCCACGGACCACGCGAATCGAATTGAAGATATTTCTTCCAGACAGCAACGGCCTCGTCATTTCGATCGATCTGATCGAGCAACTGAGCATAATGCAGCAAGGCATCCGGGTTTTCAGGGTGGATTGAAATCGCAGTGACCAACGCCTGCTCAGCAGCCTCGGGCTGATCGAGTTCTGACTGCAGACAACCCAACTGAGTCCATGCTTCGATGAAATCAGGTGCCGATTCTATCGCGCAATAATACCGTTCGACCGCCGCCTCCACGCGACCCGTGCGATAAAGAGCGTCGGCCAAATGGAAATTCACTTCTGCGGGGTCCGGGAAGAGCGACAGCTGGCTGTCCTCGATACCATGATTGCAAAGCCTTGCGGCAGCAAATTCGGACGACAAGAGACTCATCGCATTGCGTAACGCATTAATTGCGGATTCCAGTTCCGACTCTTCCGTCAATCGACAACCTTCGTGGAACCATTCCTCCGCGTTCCAGTCAGCCATCCTTCGGTCCTGGACTTCCGGACGAACGGGCGCGAATGGGATCGAAACAGTTTCATTTTCAGCGGAATCGTGATCTGCGGGATCGTCCGATGATGATTCATCGTCCGCAGGATCAAAAACGCCGAATTCATCCGGCGAGTCGAAATCCAAAAGTCGCTGACCAGTGCGTGGGTTGAGCACACCTCGGTCATCACGCATCAGAATTTTGTCGTCCTGAACCAGCAGATTCAGCTGAGCGATCGAACGATCTGTCCCCGCCATCGTCTTGCTGAGCTCAGTGAGACTGCGTTCAAGGACATCGGCCGCGACGCCCTGATCCAGTAACATCGCCAAACGCCGCGCGCTGGAGACTTCACGATAATCAAAATACGGCAGGCGACAAACACGCCGTACCGGGCGAATCAAGCCCAGTCGAGCCCAACGGCGAATCATACGCACCGGGACGTCAAGTAGCTGACTCAACATGGCGGGTGTATGCGAACGTCGTATTTCTTCGCGGTGATCGTCCAGATGGAGCAACTGTAACCAATCAGACTCAGCGAGAATCTTCGCATCAGCCCCATTCGCAACAAGCTGCATGGTTTGCTGCAGCTTTTGTGATGTTACGCCATCGGGTTCCAGCGGCCAGCCTTCTTCACCGATCACCAGCATCGTCGTGGCGCCGCTGACGGTCTGCGTTGCTCGGCCACCAAATTGCTCCACCAGGCGAATGGCTTCACGGTGCGTCATGGACGCCAGAGTTCCGGTAAAAGCGACCGTTTCTCCGACCAGAGGTAAGGAACTTACGACTCCGTCACCCGCTCCAGTGGACGTGCCACTCGTCTCTCGGGAACCGCTTGCGGATTCCGCCTCGAGAAACTCGGCCGATAAAATTTCCGGATGATCAATTGTAGAAGTTCGGTCAGTCACCGATATTCCTTCGTAAGAATTAAAAACGGTCATTCCGCAGATCGGAAACGCAGACTGTTTTTGCCGAAGATACCGTCGAAAAATCTCGAAGGGTAGCAATCCGACGATCTAGTGCTATAAGAGTGGAAAGTTGTCGGAGGTACTGTGTTTTGGCAGAAGAATTGGCAAAAATTAACGAAAAAATCGCCGACAACTTGTCATCCGAACATCAGTCTGATGCGTGCTTTGGGCAACCAAAAGCGTCGTCAGTTCAAATTGCCTCGAAAGATTCAACCCAGTTTCCTGATCGTCACCTCTAAATCGTGCCATTGAAAGAAGCCGACATGTCCACATTGCAGTCATCCGATCCCGCCATTTGGAATGCCATTGTCAACGAACGACGACGACAGGTTGATGGTCTCGAATTGATCGCGTCCGAAAACTACACCAGCGCTGCGGTGATGGAAGCGGCAGGAACTGTTCTTACCAATAAATATGCCGAAGGATATCCGGGGAAGCGATATTACGGCGGATGCGAAAATGTGGATGTCATTGAAGATATTGCCCGCGATCGAGCAAAGCAGCTCTTCGGTGCCGAACACGCAAACGTTCAGCCACACGCCGGTTCTCAGGCCAACATGGCGGCGTACATGAGTGTCCTGAACGCAGGCGACACTATTCTGGCGATGAACCTTGCACATGGAGGACATCTGACTCACGGCATGCACTTAAACTTCAGCGGCAAGTTGTATAACGCAATTCACTATGGCGTGCGTGAAAGCGATCATCGGATCGATTTTGATCAGGTGGCGTCGCTGGCGAAGGAGCACAAGCCAAAGATGATCGTGGCCGGTGCCAGCGCGTATCCTCGCGAAATCGACCATGCGAAGTTTGCAGAAATTGCCAAATCTGTCGGCGCTTTGTTCATGGTCGACATGGCGCATTACGCAGGGCTGGTGGCAGCTGGAATTCACAACAGTCCGGTGCCCCATGCGGACTTTGTGACATCGACATCGCACAAGACTCTGCGTGGCCCACGCTCCGGCTTTGTGCTGTGCCGCAAGGAGCATGCCGCCAATGTGGATCGCAGTGTTTTCCCGGGAATTCAAGGCGGTCCGTTGATGCACATCGTGGCGGCCAAAGCGGTCTGCTTTGGCGAAGCTCTGAAGCCAGACTTCAAAGCATACGCTCAGCAGATCGTCAACAACGCAAAAACACTAGCAGAAACGCTGATGTCTGGCGGCCTGCGGCTTGTTTCCGGCGGAACGGACAACCACCTGATGATGTGTGATGTGACGACAATCGGGCTATCCGGCAAAGTTGCTGAACACGCACTTGATGCTGCAGGAATCACCGTCAACAAGAATATGATTCCATATGACCAGCGTAAGCCGATGGACCCAAGCGGCATTCGTATCGGAACCGCAGCACTCACAACTCGCGGCATGAAGACCGACGAAATGAAGCGGGTTGGCTCGTGGATTCTTGCGGCACTGAAGTCCCACGAAGACGCAGCCGAAATTGAACGTATACGCAGCGAGATCGCTGAATTCGCGAAAGCATACGCTGTGCCGGGGATCGCGTAACGCTGGGGTGGCTAAAGTCTCGTTCTTTGCCTCACTCGCTCTTAATCCTAATCTTAATCCGGCAGTCGATTATGATTAAGATCCGATCTACGGCATCGCTCCCATTTGCCATTCCTTGATAGCGTCAATCGGGCAAACCAGCATCAGGACATTCAGAGTCAGGCAGTCGCGAATCCAGAACACCAGGATGAGTTCGCTGGCCAAAGAAAACGCGACGGATTTCACGGCACCCAGACGCAGTGCAACGACATAGCCGGCCCCGCAGGCCAGAATGTCGAAAACGGAATTCAGAATCGAATCACCAGAGTAATCCTGTGCCATCGTGGATTCGCGGTAGCGCTCAATAATCACCGGCGAGTTTTCAAGAATCTCCCAGCCCCCTTCTACTACAAGAGCCGCGAGAAACCGCGAGGAACCAGACACTGATCGCGGCAGCCAATAGAGCAATCCGCAGAAGATAACGCCATGCAGCACGTGTGATGCCGTATATGGATCAAGCAAATGCTGCGAATTATGCGACGACCAGATGTCCCAGGACCACGGAATCCACGATCCGCATTTGCACCACCATGGCTGCCCCATCAACCATAGAATTGCCACAGTTGCAACCACAATAAACCCCGCAGCGCCCCATGCCTTTCGGCTTCGGAATTCATCAGGTATGAGGTCGATCAAGTCTTGTTTGAACATGAATCCACGCACGATCCAGGATGGTTTTTTAGTCGATCGTGTTAACGCATGTAGATGTTTGCAAACTCTGCTGCACCAACTGGTTGAAGTGAAAACCGACTCGTTGAATCAACCGGCAGACCTGAATCTGTTGCGATGGATTTCCCATCCACTGTCACATCCAGCTTTGTGCCGCGGACCGTAATCTCAATTCGATGCCATTCTCCTTGTTTCAAGTTTTCTTTGAGAATTATTCCGCACACCGTGATGCTCTCAAACGCTTCCCTCGGTCGAATATCAAACAGAAAACCAGCATCTGTAATCGATTTGTCACTTGTCAGGATTGCTTCGACAGGCGTCGCTTTACCGTCGTAAGACAACACCCAATCCTGAACATGCCAGTGATCTTTGCCGACACTTGTGGCTTCCCAGCCAGAAAGATCAAGACCTGTGTACAGCGACCGATAGCCTCGATTTGCGATCGCAACGTGTGCGTCATCGATCGAAGTGTCCGGCAATTCCTTGATCTTCATGTTGCGATAATTCACAACTCCGCCTTCAGATTCGATGCAGATATAGCCCTTGCTGGGATTGGCTTCCGCCCCTTGAGTCACCATCTTGCCGTTAACCGCCAGGCTGATCTTTCCTTCGTTACACTCGATGCGGTAGTGATTCCATTCCGGGGACGGCTTTGAACGTTCTTCTGTCGGAAACGCACGACCACCACCGCGACCGTTCACAGGCTTCATCGTCGCGCCGTGAATCGGGAAAATATCGCCATGAGTCGTATGGTGCTGACTCTGCCCATAAGCGTTTTCCAAAACCTGAACTTCAATGCCTCGATGAAACGGTACGCCCTTTGACGTAATATCATCGGCCCAGACAAAAATGCCGGCGTTTCCTTTCGGCACCAGATGACGCCATTCGACTTCCATGATGAAATTCTGATACATCCGCTCCGTGCGAATTTCGCCGACAGGCTTCCCGGTGCAGGCCAGCATGCTGTCTTCCACGCTCCACGTTTGAGGCGGCGTGTTGACCAGCACCCATCCGGTGAGATCCTTGCCATTGAATAACGGCCGAAAGCCGTCCGTATCATCCGCATGCGTTTGAGTTGCAGATAATCCCGCGAAAAGAAAAACGACTATGGTTGCGATGTGTCTCAATTGAATCATTTGACGCGAGCCCTTTTGCAAAGTCCACTACATGAAATCCGCCGTGGTAAGCACCAGCCATTTGATCAGTTTGTAAAGGAACCATATCGTGTCCGATCAACTTTTTTCAGTCACCAATCAAAATGTTCTCGTCACCGGTGGCAGTCGTGGCATTGGGCGTGCCATTGCACAGGGTTTTGCATCACGGGGAGCCAACGTTCTGATCTGCAGTAAAAATCAGGAATCTGTGGACACCGCAGTTCGCGAAATGCTGGAAGCTGGACTGAAAGTCTCCGGCATGGCCTGCGATGTCAGTGATCCGGAACAGATCAAAGCAACTGCCGCGGCCGCAATCTTGCAATTTGGTCATCTCGATACCTTGATCAACGTCGCAGGTGTGAACCGTCGCAAGCGGGCGGAAACAGTGACGGAAGATGACTACGACTTTATCATGAACACAAATCTGAAAGGCGCATTCCTGATGTCACAGGAAGTTGGGCGCCATATGATCGAACGCAAGTCTGGCTCCCAGATTAACGTCGAATCGCTTAACACATGGATGCCGCTCAAGGGTGTTCTGCCCTATGCGATGAGCAAGTTTGGGATGCAGGGAATGACTCGAGGCCTGGCCTTGGAATGGGGCCGACATGCAGTTCGCGTCAACAGTCTGGCGCCGGGTTTTATTGTGACTGATTTGACGAATAAGCTCTGGTCCGATCCAACCATGCAGGCGTGGAACGACGCGAATGCTCCGCTGGGACGACTGGGGCAGCCCGAAGACATGGTGGGCACGGCCGTCTTTCTGGCTTCAAAGGCATCCGCATTTATGACAGGCCAGACATTATATGTCGATGGTGGATTCTCAGCCGGATGGAATTGGCCAATACCTCTTTCATGAGGAACTGTATTCTTCAGTTGTGTTTGCTGCGGATAGACTCTTAAAATGCAGGTCCGCGTTACTTTTTCCACCGGCTGAATCACACATCTCCTTCATCTCGTCCCGCCATACTGCGATAATCGCAGGTTTTTGACTGACATCGTTCAGGACAACCCGATGACATCCAACGTCCCCGAAACCTCCGCGCCGTCCGGCTGGGAATTGCCACCTGCGACTGAGACGCCTCGACGAAGCATGCTGGTCCATGGCATCACTGCGATTCTCAGCTTCCTGATTGTCGCCGTGCCCTCGACATTGGGCGGACTGTTCTTTCTCGACCCGATTTTGCGGAAGAAAAAAACAGCATCTGGCGGCGCGGCTGATGGTCAAATGGCAAAAAAAGACAACGCTGGTTTTATTCGGCTCGACGTTACAAAAGATTCCGTTCCACAGGACGGGACACCGATTGAAATAACGGTCAAAGACGATTTAATCGATGCCTGGAATAAATTCCGCGATGTGCCGATTGGTAATGTCTGGCTGAGAAAAGTTGGCGATGGCCCGATCCTTGCCTTCAATACGGTCTGCCCGCATCTTGGTTGTTCCGTCGACTACAAACCGGCAGAAAATCATTTCTTCTGCCCGTGTCACACAAGCGCGTTTGATTTGAATGGGAAGAAGACGAACGAGATTCCTCCGCGAGACATGGACGTGCTGGAAGTTGCGATGCGAACCAATGGTCAGGACGATGCAGACGGACTGGAAATCTGGGTGAAGTTCCAGAATTTTCAGGGCGGCAAGACAGACAAGATCGCGATTTGAAAGCACACAGATGATGAATAATTTGGTCAACTGGCTGGAAACACGCACCGGCTTCAAAGCCTTGATGCATGAGGCACTTTACGAAAGAGTCCCCGGCGGCGCGCGATGGCGATATGTCTGGGGCAGCACGCTCGTCTTCACGTTTACATTACAGGTAATCACGGGCTTTATGCTGTGGACGGCGTACAGTCCCAGTACACGCACGGCCTGGGAAAGCGTCTACTACATTCAGCACGAAATGTTCCTTGGCCACATCATTCGCGGGCTTCATCACTATGCAGCTCAGGCGATGGTCGTGCTGATGGCGATTCACCTGGTTCAGGTGATCATCGACGGTGCGTACAAGGCGCCGCGGGAAATGAATTTTTGGCTCGGTATTGTGCTGATGATGATCGTGCTCGGTCTGTCGCTCACCGGTTATCTGCTTCCCTGGGATCAGAAGGGGTATTACGCGACGCAAGTGACCACCAACATCATAAGCGCCTCGCCTGTTGTCGGGCGTGAAGTCCAGGTTCTGGCTCAGGGCGGTACAAGCTATGGCCATCTGACGCTGACTCGATTTTTCGCGATGCACGCTGGGATTCTGCCGACCCTGCTCGTTGGATTTTTAGCGCTGCATATTTACGTATTTCGTCGTCACGGGCTGACCGTGCATGATCCAAAACACGCTCCGGAAACAACATTCTGGCCGGATCAGGTGCTGAAGGATACGGTCGCATGTTTGGCGGTGCTGGCCGTTGTGCTGCTGCTGGCACTCTTCCGCGGTGCGGAAATGAGCGCTCCGGCTGACCCGGCAGTGAATTTCAGCGCGGCTCGACCTGAATGGTACTTTTTGTTTCTCTTTCGCTTCCTGCGATTTCATGCGGTTGAATCTCTGGGTCTGACGTTTGGTGCGATCGTGGTGCCCAGCATCATTATGGGAATTATCGCCGCCATGCCGATCACTGCAAAAGTCCTCGGCAATGCTGGCCATACGCTGAATCGAATTTTTATCTGGGCATTGGCAGTTGGTGTCGTCGTCCTGACGGCGATGGCGTTCTATGAAGACGCCAACGACAAGGATCATCAGTTGGCACTAGCCGAAGCACATCGTGATGGTCAGCGTGCGATCGAACTGGCGTCTGGACCGGACAAAATACCTGTTGAAGGTGCTGTATCACTGCTTCGAAAAGATCCATTCACGCAGGGACCACGCTTGTTCGCTAAGCATTGTTTTGCATGCCATCGCTACAACGGTCACGACGGACGCGGAAAGCTGGTTACAGAAGCCGGCAGGGTGATTATCGACTCAAATCCCCCCGTCATCGGACCTTCCGTAATTGCGGCTCCGACGGCTCCAGATTTGGGTTCCTTCGGCAGTCGTGAATGGATGACAGGGATCGTGACAGATTACTCCAATCATGTCGCATGGCTAAAGAACTCAGAATGGTTTCGAAACGCTCAGGCGAAAGCTGCGGCAGGTGAGAGCGTAGAATTCATCAGCCCGGACAGTTCTGATATGGCCAACTGGACTGGCGGAAATGTCGTATCACTGAAGTCTGCGGAAAACGCCGACAACGTGAAAGCATTGGTCGAATTCCTTGCGTCCGAAGCCGGCCATGCCGGAACAGTTTACGAAACAGCTTTGGTGGAAAGAGGTCGCGACATTGCCATCAAAGGCACATGGGCGGGAGCGTTAAAGGATACGTCGTGTGAGAGTTGTCACGATACGATTGGTCAGGATTTTCCAGCGGTGCCTGATGATTCAGCGGCTGGAGGTTATCCAACACTCGCAAAGTACGGTTCTGCTGCATGGCTGAAAGATTTCATCCGTCACCCGGATGCCGCTCGACACTACGGCGCTAAGAATCAAATGGTGGTGTATTCCCCTGAGAAGCTGACAGATCAGGATCTTGATTTGTTGGTTCGCTGGATGACTCGCGATTATCCGCCGTCGTCCGTGCATGACTACGAGAGCCAGATGTCCGTATTGAAGGCAGCAATGGCACCTGAAGCAAAGAAATAGCGATCTCCCTCCGCCGTGATCATCCCATATCAAGGTCGTGCGTTTCAACGGCCTGCGTGCCAAATCCACCAGTCCGCCGATTGCAACTTTCCGTAGATCTCTGCCGGAAACAACTTTCGTCGTCAGGTGAACCCGTGTGACGAGCAAGTGTCAAACTTGGCCGACTTCGGCAAACCGACTCCAGCCAGAGTCGCGACAATTCGCCTCGGCACCGGCGGAACGGTGCTGCTTGTCGCATCCTGCGAATTCTTAAACTCGCCGCATCGGGTCATGTCCGCATCGTTGGAGTGCGACGCAGCGACTGTGATATGCTCATCTGCAGCAGGAAGCTCGCGCCGCGCTCGATCGTCGAAACGAAGCATACGAACAACTGAAAACGCCGGATGAGATTCGGGCTTACCAACAGAGGCTGCGGGAATTCTTTGTCCGGCAACTGGGTGGATTCCCGATGCGCACACCGTTGAACGCGCGCACCGTGCGCACAATTGATGCTGATGGATATCGCATCGAATGTGTGATTTTCGAAAGCCAGCCGAATCATCATGTGACGGCGAATCTCTACCTGCCCGACAGCTCCGTGCCGGTACCGGGAGTTGTCGTCTCCAGTGGTCATAGTCGCACCGGCAAGACAGCCGATTACAACCAGCGATTTGGAATCATGATGGCCAAACACGGAATGGCAGCTTTGTGCTTTGATCCCATCGGCCAGGGTGAGCGATCCCAGATGCTGGATGCAGACGGCAAACCGCAGTTCGAGGGCACGACCACCGAGCATTTCCTCGTGGGCGTTGGGTCGATTCTCGTCGGTCGTAATACCGCTCGCTATCGTGTCTGGGATGCGATGCGTGCGATCGATTACCTGTCCAGCCGCACCGAAGTGGATCCTCAACGGATCGGTTTCACCGGATGCTCGGGCGGAGGCACGGTCACCAGCTATGTGATGGCACTCGACGATCGAGTCGCCTGCGCTGCTCCAGCCTGCTATTTGACGACTTTCCGACACCTGATCGATTCCATTGGTCCGCAGGATGCTGAGCAAAATATCTTCGGGCAGATCGCGTTTGGTCTGGATCATCCGGACTATGTGCTGCTGCGTGCCCCACGTCCAACGCTGATCAGTTCGACCACAGGCGACTTTTTCAGCATCGCCGGAGCATGGGAGAATTATCGTCAGGCGAAACGAGTTTACGCCAGGCTTGGGTTTCCGGAAAAAGTCGATCTGGTTGAGGTCGAAGGACCGCATGGAGTGCATCCGCAAAACCTCGCAGCAATCGCTCAATGGATGAAACGCTGGTTGCCAGGATTCGTGAACTTCTCAAAGTCCGACCCAACTCGGAACTGAAACCGCCAGCGTTTCAAGATCTGGGACGCGTCCAGAGCAAAAGCTCACGTGCCACGCACCTCAGACAGGTGCGACAAAGGAACTTGGTGAAATTGGCAACATGCATAATCCTGCCATGGCATAACGAGTGACGCAGCGATATTGAGAGATACAGGGGTAACGGCCGAATGTCCACCATGACCAACGGCATGGCATGGACACTCGCGAGGTACCCACATGGTTTAGAGCCGTGAAATCGATGAAATATCCAATTGCCTTTTTCCCATGGATCGCCGTTCTCCTTGAAATCCAAGCTGACTAAATCCGCTCGCCGGGCAAATTCGCACTCTTGTTTAAGAATGGCTTTTTCACTGATATGAGTTTCGGTGTTGGTCACAACTTATTCAGCCTATGCCAATCCTCATCGAACAACTCAGCGTATTCCCGGTAAAGTCCGGCGTTAATGCCCGAGGGTCAAACAAAGAGGCTCGACCGGCCTGGCCTGCCCCCTTTTCGCGTTCCGTGCCCCCTTCTTGCGTTTCCGTCAGTCAAGGCGATATGACCGATGACGGAAAAAATCGGGTCCAGCCTGCCGTGGCCATTGGGGAATATTCCGATGGTTCCGATATTGCCGCGGTTATCGAGGCTTCAGGACCGTTTCAGTAAGAATTTCAGGGAGATAAATCCGTGCAATCATGCGCACGGACCTAGTTTTCATACACGGAAGCAGAAAAGAGATCAGCGACCGTCTGGCGTGCTGGATTCTATGTATTGAAGTACTTGCGGTGACAACGGAAGTCATCCGCAGAAGAGTAAACGATGAGATGTAACAAACAAAACTACCAGCGACGCTCTCAGAAACACGAGAAGCTACAGCCATTGCGACAGGCGGCTGTTGCGGTCGAGGCGGCTATCGTGCTGCCGTTATTGCTGCTGCTGTTCGTGGCATCGGTGGATTTTGCTCGCGTCTTCCGTGACATGCAGGTGATTGCTGAGTGCGCTAGATTGGGGGCCGTGCATGCAGCGGACCCGGATCTTGCGGCGCGGTCCGAGTTTGAGACCGTGGAATCCATTGCCCTCGCAGGAGCCATTAATCTGTCGCCAAAGCCGACGTTTTCAGTGGTCTACGGTAAGGATTCCCAAGGTGACCAATATGCTGAGGTGACGGTAAATCATTCATTCCGGCTCATCACCAGTTTCCTGGGGTCAAAACCGTTGACTTTGTCTCGCACAGCACGGGCTCGCTTTCGGCCCGGAGCCCTTGATTAACAAGGCAATGATATGATTTCCACACGAAAACAGAACCAGCGTTTAGTCTCAGCATCGACGCATCGGCGCCGTGGCGCTTCGGTGGTTGAGATGGCCATCATCGGCCCTCTGTTCTTCTTTATCTTGATCGGACTGATCGTCGGAGGACTCGGCGTTTTTCGATATCAACAAGTCGCAGCGCTGGCGTATGAGTCAGCTCGCTGGACTTCCGTGCATGGGCCGAATTACTCCCGTGTGACTGGCCAGCCAAAAGCTGACAGTGAAGCTCTGCTGGTCAATGTCATTCGTCCCCGAGCGTCGGGGCTGGACCTCAGCAAGCTGACCTGTGAACTGAATTGGTCCGAGAAAAACGCGACCGCAACAGTCACGCTCCGTTATCAGTGGACTCCCGAGGCATTGTGGTCGCCTGTCGTCTTTACAAGTACCGCTCAGAGTTTTGTCACGTACTAAAGGGAACGCACATGTTTGCTCCGAATCGTCAGCTCGTGAGACCACAGGATCGCCGTGGAGCAGTCTGCGTCCTCGTGGCAGTTGTTCTGGTTGTCCTGATGAGTGTGGCCGCGTTGTCGATCGACGGCGGACAGCTTTATCAGACACGCCGCAAGATGCAGACGGCCGCGGATTCAGCCGCAGAAGCCGGTGCCATCGAACTCTTTATCAGTTACGAATCGAACCGGGGTGTGGACAGCAACGGCGAGGCGCGCGCGTCGGCGCTGTCGCTGGCGGCCGCTCATGGGTATGGGGTCTCTGGATCCGGCTCAACTGTCGCAATTAATATTCCGCCAAGTTCCGGAGCCTTTCGCGGCAAAGCCGGTTACGTCGAAGCCATTATTACCTCACGCATGCCGCCCTCATTCAGCAGCGTTTTAGGACGCAGTGAGTTAAAGGTCGCGACGCGTTCTGTGGCCGGCGGCACCATGATTCCAAGCAAGGCCGGACTACTGCTCCTGGAACCCACGAGAAAAGACGCTCTTAAGCTGACAAGCAAAAGTGCTTCTCTCGCAGTGGATGGCGACATTATTGTTAATTCGTCAGACAAGAAGAAGGCGGTAAAAGTCGGGAAGAAGTCTCAGATCAAGGCTGACCATCTGATCGTCACCGGAGGAATCGAAAAGAAATCCAAACAATGGATCGATGCCGAGGTTCATACCGGAGTCGCGCCAACACCCGACCCATGGGCATCACTGCCAACGCCTCCGAAAGGTCCAAATCGAAATACGAGTGATTACAAAACCGTGGTCGCCGGCAGGACGTATTATGATCTGCAACCCGGCACGTATAAGTCGCTCAAATTCGACAAGAGTGAGGTCATCAACATGGCCCCTGGAACTTACTACATTGACGGCGATGGCTTCGAACTGAAAGGCACCACGGAACTGACAGCGCGGGGAGTCACAATTTTCAACACCGGCAAGAAAGGCATGAAGTTTCGCACGACCGGAAACATCACCGTCACGCCGCCAACCTCCGGAACATATAAAGGGATTAGTCTGTTTCAGGACCGTACCAAGAAAGCAAAAGTTGAGTTCAAACGAGCCCACCTGAATATCTCCGGTATCGTCTACGCGCCTTCAGCCCAGGTGAAGTTCAATGAGACGGACGCAGATTTTGACGAAGGCAACCAAGATGAGGATGATGACACGGAAGATGAAGACTATGCTATGGAAGAAGATACAACGCCACCTCTGGAAGGCTCACTCCAGGCAGCCATCGTAGCCCGGAAAATGTCGATCGGAAAACGCTCCCACATCAAGATTCGCGGGACCGACATTAACTCCCTTCGCCCCCTGCTGGGTGTCGTCGAATAGTCATCCTCGCAGGATCGCCGAATCATTTGAGACACATAACACGCTTCGCCCGCAGCCCAGAGGATCGAGAGAAACGGCACTTCGTGCTGTGTACCGTTTTGCCCTCATGCGTCGCTAGCAGGCAGGAGCTGTCACCAGTGTTCCGACAGCAGAATCAAGTTCGCCTTCGTCGATCGTCCGTTAACAATTGACAAAGTCACGGCGTTTACCGTCATGCGAGAATCTCTTTCAGTACATCGCCTCCGACGTCAGTCAGGCGGAAGTCGCGGCC
>JANOZG010000472.1:0-4962 GCA_031429275.1 Planctomycetota bacterium | reverse complement strand
AAACGCCGAGAGTGTCCCTCTCGGCGTTTTTCTTTGGATGCCAGTTTTTCGCGGTATTCCTGACGGACTCACAATCTTCCCCCAGATCTCTGTCCAATTGCAGGACGCGAAACACACTTCCTTCGGTAGTTTTCGCTTGTCGAAAAAGTGTGCCGAGACTCTCTGACTCTCTCTTTAAATTGGGATCTCCAAGTTAACGAGTGGATCCCGTCCGAGCAGCGGAGGGAATGGAGCGTTGTTACTTCGGCAGGAGGCGTAAAATCGCCCTTGTTCCCCTTGATGGGTGCCAGCCTGGCGAACGCCTGCAGCATCGCTGTTGAGTGTATTCAGGGACCGATTTTTCAATTCCAAACCGTAGTGCTGCAACGAAAAGACAGTGGCTAAGGGTTGATTATCTCTCGAGGGCAGATCAACTCGCGTCAGGCTCCCTGCTGTCGTTTTAATCAGACCAACGCTGCTATCTATAGCAGTTGCCGCCGATGCAGTGCATCCGCGGATGCTGGTGACTTCTTCGGGAACTGCTGCGAAATAAGGCAGCAAATGCGGCCACGTCGTATGAGGCCGTTCATCATAATCATGCCGACTTCAGATTCGGCACCTGTGATCCAGGTGCTTTTCCGCCGCGATGACAAACTTGTTTAGCATCTTGAAGACGTATGACCTGCGGGTGATTTTCACGCACGCTACGGAGCAGGCGTATCCGGCAATCGCTTGATGCTGATGTTACGGAATGAGACCGCGTCATTGTGGCCAGAGAACCCGAAGAATCCGCTTGTTCGCGTCTTGCCGGGATGCGGCGAGTTCGCCATATACTCGGTCACTGTGGCGAGATCAGCGTTCAGGATAATGTTCCCGTTCAGTTCTACTTTGATTTTGCTGCCGTCAACCGTGACCTCCTGAAAATTCCACACCTCAGCAGCGCGTTGGAAGCCTCGCTTCGCGGCCACCATCCCGTATGCCGAACCATGATATTGTCGAGCATCGAGTTTTGCGTAATTTGGATGTTCGGAATCGAGTACTTGCAGTTCTGTCATAGCAGCGTAAGCAGGATCTCCTTTGCCATCTGTTCGGATCGCAAGGCCGTTGTTACCGGATGGCGGAACCTTGAATTCCAGACGCACAACGAAGTTCGCAAACTCGTCACTCGTATGCAAGATGCCGCCGTGCCCGGCTTTGCATCGAATTTCCCCATGAACAACCTCATAGTTTTCTGACGCTCCACTCCAACCCGTCAGGTCTGTGCCATTGAATTTGGATTCGAAACCATCTGCATGACTTTCGGCCAGAATCTTGTTCGCTTCTTCGGCAGGAATTTCGCGGAGATAAATATTTCGCCAGCGGATCTCTCCACCGTGAGTCTGCAGGCAAATAGGACCCTTGGCGAAGAGCGGATTCTCGCGATCAAAATAGTTCTCCATGATCGCGTTATCGACGACATGTTTACCATTCAGCCAAACGCTTGTTCGTGCGCCGATTTGGCGAATGCGGAAGCTGTTCCATTCTCCAAACGGTTTATCTGCCAGTTCTGACGGATCTTTGCCGAGTGCACCGGGACTGTTGTTCCACAATCCTCCACTGCCTTTGTCGGCACCGATATTGAACTTCTTTTCCTCGGTGTAGTCCCAGATCTGGACCTGAGGGTTCGCCTTCAGGTAGATGCCACTGTCCGCCAAAGCAACCGTCTTGTAGTCGATCAGCAGTTCGTAGTCGGTGTATTCGCCATCAGTCGCCAGATAAGCCCCGAACCCATCATTGACCAGTTCTTCATTTTCGACGGACCAGTGTTTCTTCGCGTCTTCAGTCCATTCGGCGATTTTTTCGGTTCGACTTTCGGGAGTCATCTTCGCCAGATCACGAGGATCAAAGTGTGGCATACCATGCCAGCCGGTCAAATCCTTACCATTGAAAATTGCTTGGAAACCTTCGGGGACTTCCGCAGCCAGACAGGATTGGCTTACGCTGAGAATCAGGGAAAAGATTAACGCTGAAAGCAACGTTTGCTTAGCGACCATTGAGAAGCTCCGGGGCAGGCAAGTACAGCGGGTGGGACGCTCAAAATCGTTTCGTTGAGCGATTCATTGACTGTAACGTAACGAAAACCTTCAGCCTCGAAAACCGATTTCCTGTGAGTTTTCGGAGTTCCAATGCAAAGAACCCAATGACCCTGCAGGGATCATTGGGTTCTATGGTCTCGATTCGGCGGACGGGGTGTTCAAAGAATCAGCGGGTCATAAAAGTTTCGGCTGCCTGTTCTGCGGTTCGATAGTCGTCGCGATCGGTCAGCAGGACCGTGTGCAGTACCGTTTTCCGCTGGCGATAGATTTCAATTCGGATTGAGGAACCGATGTCCGACAAACTCACAAGATTGATGAGATGGTTTTCGTCAATGACCTTCACACCATTGAAGGACAGAATTACGTCATCAGGACGAAGTCCTGCAATAATCGCGGGGCTGTTTTTATGAGAGTACACTCGGACGATTCGTGCTCCCTGGGTACGAGACATCCCCAGTCGCTGTGCTGCAGCATCTGTGAAATTGTTATCCAGTTCGACCCCAAGGTAAGCGCGGCGAACCTTGCCGTTTTGCACCATCTGGTCGAACACATGTCGCACAAGATTGCTTGGGATGCTGAAACCGATTCCTTCATTACCACCGCTGTTGGAAGCGATCGCTGTGTTGATCCCGACCACATTGCCGCTCATATCAACCAAGGGACCGCCACTGTTACCGGGATTAATTGCAGCGTCAGTCTGCATAAAGTCCTGGTTTGTAACAGATTGATCTGCGGTCAATGACAGATCGCGGCGCCCTTTGGCACTCACGATGCCCATCGTGACGGACTGGCTGAGTCCGAACGGGCTGCCGACAGCGAGGACAAAGTGCCCGATCTTGACGCTGTTACTGTCTCCCCATTGAGCCGGCGGCTGACCTCCATCGGGAATCTCGATGATTGCGATGTCGCTTTCAACGTCACGGAAAACTTTTTGCGGATGGACGGTTGATCCGTCGGCCAGCACGATATCGATCGCTGCACTCTCGGCACCACGAATGACATGGTTGTTTGTAATGACAAAAAGTCCACGCACCGCTTTGCTTCTCATCAGCACTCCGGAACCTGTCTCTTCGACCTTCCGTTCGGCTTCCACACGAATTGCCTGAATATGCACTGCGGAGGGCATTACAGAATCAGCAATATCAGAGATGTGATTCCCGCCATCCACCAACGCTGCAGCCGCCGCTGGCATGCGGACTTCACGGTTTGATTCTTCGGATACGGCTCGAGCAGACTGAGTGAGTCTCACTGATTCCAGATGCCCACCGATCGCGAGACCGATTGACAACATGCCGATCGAAGCAAGAATTGATTTTTGACGTCGCGCCATCAACGGACTCTCCGGGGAAAGTTTCACATCCTGTGGCACGGCTCCTTCCGTATGAAATCAGATTGATATCAATGAAGACTTCGTAAACTGCTTTTGACAGCCAACAAATGACTTCAGGGCTCTGGTGACTTGCCTCCATGGAGTCACCGTAGTGACGTTTCCAGTTGAGACCAAAAACGATCACAACAAGAAGCCTCACCACATTGGTTATCGTTCTGCTGTTTCGGCCAAAGCAAATCGAATCCGGTAGATTCTGCCGAACAGACCCGAAGTGCAGCGGCCATGACGAGAAGTTGGCAGAATCGACACAAAAGGCTTCAATTTCAGGATTTCAATGAAGCATCTCATTTACATTAAAGTGAAAAAGGCCCGAAGTCCTTGAGGGACGTCGGGCCTTGAACAGTTTTGCCAGTTGCTTTTCACCGTAGCTTCGAGGACAGCCTGCACTATGCCTGCGGCTGAGGTGGAGCATCAGGAATCGGCCCGGTTTCGGGAATCGGGCGAAGTGATTCGTTCGATTCGGCAGCCCCTGGTTCACTTACAGGCACTGGGCCGTCTGACTGAATGTTCTCAAACTGCGGTTGCGTCAGAGAATGCGTGTCCTGATGCTGCTCAGCCGGATAAACTGGCTGCTCTGATTGAACTGCTGAATGGTCGTGCTGCTCAGGAAAGTAGTATTCTTCGACCGCTGGCATTGGCTGTCGACACGCTGGGTCGAAAGGTTGTACCTCCAGTTCGGGAAACCGAATTGGAGACCTGCCTGCGTTGGATGTTCGAGGAACATTGTCTGTGCCGGGATACTCAGTCACCTTCATCCTGGGCACGCCCGTCGAAACGCAGTTTGGTCGGTTCGAATTATGGTAGACTGCCGCTCCTATGTGTCCGCAGGAGCTACAGACTCCACCGGTACCAGACTGCACACCGCATGATCCACATTGACTGCCGCACGAAACGCATGAACCACAGTTTCCATGCTGCAGATTTTGACCTTCGCAGCCGACGATGTCGTTCGTGCAGGCCGTGTTGCATTCATTGTTACGGAAGGCTGAACCTGCAGTGAATGCACCGCAGCCCCAAGAGTTTCCATAGGCCCCATAGGCTCCAGCCTTGCGGTAGCCTGAGAATGAATACGACTGGTCCATGCAGTCGATGGCTTTCGCAAGATCGCCCAATTCGCCATTCACTGATTTTTGCAGGCAGACCATTCCGGTCATCACGCCAAGCACAAGCAAAGTTCCTACGATCACGATTTCAGCAGACAGGATTACTCCGTACTCATCCTGCCGAAGGGCTTTCAGCAGTTTCAACATTGATATTCTCCACATACAAGATCAGAGGGGCAGAGTTCCGTGATTCCGAAGCACGGATTGAATTGGCAGACATGAAAGCGGGTTTGCCAGCCGGTTCGTCGTTTCATTGATTCAAGTGCTGCCCATGGGCAGTGCGATGTAAGCGAAACGGCCGTTCGTTTGAGCGTCAATCAGGAGTCACCCGATGCGAGAGTGGGGCTTCATTGCCCCATCTCGCGTCGGACGAACACAACGACCGAAAATCCTCTCAGTCGCTGGCGGTTTCTCA
>JANOZG010000471.1:0-17357 GCA_031429275.1 Planctomycetota bacterium | reverse complement strand
AAATCAGTCACGGCTTTTGCGACTTCCTCGGCCTGAGCATGTCGCAACTGATAAACATACGCTTGGCCATCGCCGGCAGCCACACCAGATCCCAGCAGCAGATCGCGCATGCGACGAAGATAGCTGCCCGTGTCCGTAACGATCACTCGTCCGGAATTCGTTAAGGCTTTGACCTGCCCCAGAGGACTCTGCAGCTGACGAATTTCTTCCATCGCCTGCAGTGGATCAGTGTTGCGCAGAGGGATCGCAACCGTCGCCAGTTCGTTTCGCCCCAACGCATCAATGCTGTGAATCGGGACGAACGGGACAAGGTTTCCGGGGATGTCCGCTGTAGCGTTTAGCAGCATCAGACGCTGTCCGTCGCGAACCAGAATATGTCCGCACGTCATCAGGTTGTCGTTGAAAACATCGAGAACTTCCGTGACGCGATATTGGTTTTCATCGAAGTAAGTGAACTCTCCGACGGGTTCGACCGCCATCTGCAGCGAGAATCCAGCTTCACGGGCGAATGTTCGTAAAACGAGAGGCCATGGGGCCTGCTGAAAATTGAACGACCATCGCAAATCTTCGGCCGGAATACGAGCCGGCTGCGTCACGTCCGGCTGAACAAACTCGTGGGTGCCGGGCATTGTCGGTTGAGTTGGAAAACTCATATTCGATGGCAAAGACTGGTGCTGCTGAGCCGCAGTGGGCGGTGGCCAGAACTGCTGAGGCGTCGCCTGATCAGAGGGTGGCAACACATGTGTCTGACTTGACGGCAACATCGGACCGAAAGAATCCCGATGGAAGACCGCAGGATGCATCGGATACCGACTACTGGGCGCACTCATCGGCCCCTGCTGCGCGTTGACTGTCTGCGTGAGCAGAAGCAGCGCTGTAACAGGAGTTCGAATTGATTTGAATGACAGTGCCACGAAGTAATCCCAGAGGCTGGCGAGTCCAGTTCTTTTAAGTTTACGTAATACCCAACCCGGAAACTTTGCGCAGATTCCGCTATCGTCATCATCGGCAAACTCAGCACAAATCTGGACAATGAGCCTGAATTCATTTCAGATTTTGCTAAAGCTCGGCACGTGGCGGCACCCGCAGGCAACGCCGTTGAGGATGCAAGTCCGCGAAAACACGAACGTTTAACCCGTGGCCGAAAGGCCAGGTTGTGTGCAACGTGTTACGGCCAGGCCTTTCGGCCACGGGAGAAACGATTGAATTTCGTTTAAGGCATCTCCCTGCAGAGCTATTCGGCGTTCGAATTTGATTCGGCACAAATCACCGATTGTTCAGCTTTCATTTCGGATTCTGGTACATGCAGACACAGGCGAATGCCTGTGCCGTTGGCTCAGCAGAATCTGCCACTCATTCTCGCGGACGCAGCGTCGGCTACTGTTGTCAAGCCGTCAATCATCGCGACTCTCTCCTGTCTCCATTGCAGGGTTTGGCGCGGCTGGCGTGTAAGAAAACGCGCGGTGCTCCGTTCACTGATTCTTTGCAGTGCGTCACTGAACGTGTGCATGGTTGCTTAGCTTAAGCGGTTGATTTCGCTAAATTTCGATTTGAAATTCGTGTCAACGCAAGACACTCATTCCGCTGGAGACATTTCAAATGTTGCGATATGCACTGCTCGTGATCCTGGCGTCTAGCTGGTATTGGAATTCGGCGTTCGCTGAAGAACCGGCATTTCGACGCCTTGTCATCAATGACGAATCCACTTTTTCGGCCTGTGCCATGTTGGATGTCAATGCTGACGGGCGGCAGGATATTGTTTCCGGCGGATGGTGGTATGAAGCACCGACGTGGAAAAAACATTTCCTGCGGGACGTCGAAGAAATTCGCGGACGGTTCGACGACTATTCTAATCTGCTGTTCGATGTGAACAACGACGGGCATCCTGACTATATCAGTTGCAACTATCGCAGTGAGTCCATTTATTGGGTGCAGCATCCAGGTGAAAGTCTTGGTGCCGGAATGCCATGGAAACGCCATGTGGCTGCAACTCCTGGCGCGATGGAAACAGGACGATTGCACGATATCGACGGCGATGGACGCATTGATCTTCTGCCGAACGGGACAAAATTCGCCGCGTGGTGGGACATCGAACCTGGTGAAACTCCCAATTGGACTCGCCATGAACTCCCACAGGAACTTGCAGGCCATGGGATTGGTTTTGGTGACATCAACGGCGATGGTCGAAATGATCTTGTGGGCCCCCTGGGTTGGGCCGAGGCACCGATTGATCGTCGGAATGACCGGTGGCAGTTTCACTCAGAATGGGATCTGTGGAAAGATGCGTCGATACCCATTCTGGTTCAGGACGTCGACAACGATGGCGACAACGACCTGATCTGGGGGCGCGGACATCGATTCGGCGTTTACTGGCTGGAGCAGACTCAGAGTGCAGTAGAGGGACATGAAAGAAGCTGGGTGCGACATGCGATCGATACAAGCTGGTCCCAGGCTCATAGTCTGCTTTGGAAAGATCTGAATGGCGATGGAACACCAGAACTGATCACAGGCAGTCGCTTTATGGGACATGAGGGGAAAGATCCTGGCGAATTCAATCCACTGACAGTGTGTTCATATCAGTTTCAAGCATCATCCCGGACCTGGAAGCGGCAGACACTTTGGTCCGGGGATTCTGTTGGATTCGATCTCGACCCAAAAGTGGAAGATCTGGATGGAGATGGCGATCTTGATCTGATCTGCCCCGGTCGCAGCGGATTGTATGTGCTTGAGAATCTGCGAGTCGCCGCAGCAGGCACGGTTTCAAGTCCACCTCGCCCTGCGATCAAAGCAAATGACTACGATCATAAAAATGTCATGGTGTTGCGAGACAGTTCCGGCTCCATGGCCCAAATCACAACGCCGCTGCAAATGGGTATGCGGAGACAACAGATTCTGGAAGGAATGAGTCTTGCGATGGGGAACTTGCCAGACTCAGATCGCCGTGTGCCGCTCGATCTACAAGTACTAGCAACCGAAAAATGTGATGGCTACCTGCGAAAGAAAATCTCATTCGCAACAGAACCCGGCGATCGAGTTCCTGCGTGGCTGTTGATCCCAGACGAACTGGTTGCAGATGGATTAACACCAGATGAGCAGGCCACAGCAAAGGTCCCCGCAGCAACAAAGGCCCCTGCCATGCTTTGTCTCCATCAAACGACGGGAATCGGCAAAGATGAACCGGCAGGGTTGGGAGGTCTTGAAAACCTGCATTATGCACACGAACTTGCCAAACGTGGCTTTGTTTGTCTTGTGCCGGACTATCCATCGTTCGGTGAATACCCCTATGACTTCAAAGTTCAAGGGCAGCATTATGGCAGCGGTTCGATGAAAGCGATCTGGAATAACATTCGAGCTGTGGATGTGCTGGAAACTCTGCCCGAGGTAGATCCAAATCGAATCGGTTGTATCGGACATTCATTGGGTGGACACAACACGCTGTTCACTGCGGCGTTCGACGTTCGCATTCGCGTGGCTGTCACAAGCTGTGGCTTCACTGCGTATCACGACTACTACAAGGGTGACCTTGCAGGCTGGACCAGCGATCGTTACATGCCTCGGATTCGTGACGTTTACGGAAACAACCCCGACAGGATTCCATTTGATTTCCATGAGATATTTGCCGCCATCGCGCCGCGTTCAATTTTTGTCAATGCTCCAGTCGGCGACAATAACTTCGACAATCCCGGTGTGCGAAAAGTCGTGGCGGAGGCAGAAAAAGCGTACCAGGCTTACGGCGCGAATGCCGGAGAAATCAGGACTCACTATCCCGACTGTGGTCACGATTTCCCGGATGACGTGCGCGAAGATGCTTATCTGTGGCTTGAGAGGCAATTGAAGTAGTCTGGCCTGACCGTGCGTTTCTTCAGGACAAGTTATGCGAGTTGGATTCGGCGACGCGTTCTTCAGCGGCCAGGATTTCCTGCTGAGCCAGCATTTCGCGGCGAGACATGCGGTAGAAAGCGATGCCGAAGCAACTGAACACAGTTGCCGGCATGCCCAGCATAAACAGGATGCTGTACATATAAGCTGTCGGGCGTCGCGAATCGGTTTCGTTGGCGTTCTTGCAGCCTGGACAGGCAGCAGCTTGAGACTGCCATGCGTGCGGGATGACTCCAGCGGTCGCGGCGAAGATTGCCACAGTCAAAGTCAGCCGTATTGCGGTTTTCATCTGGAAGACCTTTCAAGACTCGCGAGCGAAGTCAACTTACAGCAACATTCGACCACGGCCAGTGATACAACATGCCATAAATGACCACTCCTGTGATAGACACAAAGAGCCAGATCGGCAAAGTGATTTTGGCAAGACGACGGTGTTCTGGCCAGCGTTCTTTGAAAGCCAAAAAGAAAACCCGAAGTGCGAGAATCGGAACAATTGCCGCCAGCACCACGTGTGGGATCAAAATGCTGAAATACAGCCGAGTTGCCAATAGACTGCCATCGAACGCCCGACCGCGATAACCGGTAAACCTGTACAGGACTTCGTGATACGTCAGATAGCAGACAAGAAACGCCACCGAAACCACAAACGAAAACACCATCAGATTTCGATGTCGATTTCGGTTTCCGGATTTGATGGCCGCAAGGCCGGAGCAGAGTAAAACGATGCAGGCGGAATTGAGCCCCGCGTTTATGGTTGGCATATTTGCAGCCCATGGCGGTAACAATTCATCGATTTTCTGGTTCTTTGACTGCGGCGTTTCCGGCGAACTCTCGTTGACCGCCGGATCTTTTTCCTTCTCGCCATCAATCGCCGCTTTATCTTCAGCGTCACCATTCTCTGCCGGGACAAGCGTAAACGGTACAGGCGGGTTGTCACCGCTGGAGACTGAAAATGTTAATCCGGGCCCAGGCACAGGAAAGTCGTCCTTGCCTTCAATGATGCGTCGCAACTTCGCGACGTCGCCGGGAATCGTCATCACAAACGAAGCGACTGGGATACCATCTTCATTGACCAGCACCGCGCGGTTGGAATGAGCGACCTCAAAGCCTGGCGTTCTTGATTCGCCCGCGTTTGGCTGCACGTACTGCATGAAGCCTCCACGAATCAGATCCAGAATTTCCGTGTCGGAGCCGGTTAAGAATTTCCAGCGTTCATGATCGGCCTGAAAGGTCTCCGCGTACTTTTTCAAGATTTCGACTGTGTCGTTTTCGGGGTCCACAGTAAACGTCACAAAGCGAAAATCCGGATTCGACTTGCCCACCTGACGATGCAATTCGGAAATATCCCGAGTCATCATCGGACAGGGTCCGGCGCAGCGCGTGAAAATAAAATTCGCCAACCAGCGTTTTCCGATCAAATCTTTCAGACTCAGCGCTTGCCCCTTACTTTCGGGCAGAGTGAAATCCGGCAATTTGCGACTCGGGAAACTGATGACGGCAGTCTTTTGCGAGACCTCAATCGGCTCCGGCTCTTCGTCGTCCGTCGATGTGTTGTCGGGCCCCCGAACAGTCTCCGATGCGGCCCTATCGACTTCCTGTTCCCGCCTGGCATCTATTCTCCGCACGATCACAAGAAACACAGCCCCAAGGACAAGGGTCCAGAGTGTTAGACCGATGATGAATTTCAGCGTCGACATGCCTGGGCGTGAGCAAGAGCCGTCATCGCTGCGAGATGAATTCATTTTCTGCATGGAACGTTACGCCTTAAACATGTCGCGCTAACAACACCACCGTCGTGATTATTGCTTCCAGGCGATTGCGATTCGCTGATGATCGGCCAATTCCTGAATCCGATAGGCATAAACCGCAAATCGGGAATCCACAGCGGGTGAAAAATGAGGCGTTTCTGAAATGGCGTTACGGGGAACTTCCCGTCGGCGGAGCGACGGGTGTACGGTACGCCCGCCGCTCCGTCGGCGGGATTTTCACAAGCGCCAGACTGGTATCCAGCTTTTCTGATCGCCTATTTCGCCTTCAGCCACTGCTCGCCGTAGTCGTTGGTAAACTCTCGATACATGGCATGAATGTGTTCGTTTGGATCGCCGCCCATTTGTTGCGGAGCGTATTCCATGAAGAAGGTCGGCCCCTGAACTCGATAATAGGCCGGACTGCCGGGTCTTATCGGACCACGCCACGAAAAATGAACTTCAGGAAACTGTGAATCAATTTCCATCAAGCGAGCCTTGGCATCTTCGTCATTGAGTAACCCGACGCGTTCGGTGATCAGACGTTTCAAGAGCGTGGTCTGAGATTCCGTAAGATCGTTTGCCGAGATTCCTTCAAACTCCGGTCGCACGTCGTCACGTCCTGGGCCGAGTGCCATGTCGGTGAAGCGTTCTGCCAGCACAGTCTTTTTCTTCTGAGCATCATCTAATGAGTTGACCAACTCAAAGGCAATAGTGATCTCGTCCGCCATCTGAGCGATCTGTTTGCCGTCTTTGGAATAATGCATCGGCTGACCGCCAGTCAAGCTTGGCCCCAGCGTGATTTTGTCACGCACGATCGTAGCGTTGATCGCCAGATGATGCCCACCAAACTGCCACATCCATGGCTCCGTGACGGAAGGAGTTCCAAGGATCGAAAAGTAGTACTCGTCCTTGCCGAACACCACACGCCCGCGTCGACCGCCTGAGTTGAGCGTTTCCTCACCTGCCATGTTGTCGATGACCTGCTGGTAACCATCCACACTCAGAGTTGCTTTCAGCACCGCCATGACCGCATAGAATTGTTCCAGCTTCAGATCCCCCATCCGCAACCCTTTGCGTTGGAAGATACCCGTTGGTAGATTAGACCATCTCAATCGCTGATCTTCGTCGTTGAATTTGAAAATGGCAATTGCCCGTTCAGCATCACTGAGTTTACTGAGCAACGCTTCCACAGCTGCAACCACCTTCACCGATTGATCATCGGGAGAAATTGTCGATGCTGCCTGATCGAGAGTTGGTTGTTGAGGCTCTGCTGCGTAGACGGAGACTTCTGTGAAGCCCAAAAACAGCCAGAGGACGCTTTTCAGATTTGGAATCGACATGAGGTTTCTTTTTACTTTCGACGCTGAGCTGCCGCGTCAGGGAATTAATTCCTTGCACGGTCAGGAATGGGGTTCTTCGCCACCGGGTTGATCCCGGGGGATTCTAGGCTTTTTCAAGATGCAGCGAAGTGCCAAGGCAGATAAATCACAGTGTTAATCGCCGAAGGCGAAGAATCATATTTCAGCCCCTGCAAAGTGTCGCTGTTTATTCGGACTGAGCCTCTGTTTGCGATTCACCGCACAGCGGTCTAAGAAATCAGCCAACGGTCGGCAAAACGCCACCCCAGCGTGTTGGCCGAAATTGCATTCGCAACCTGACAAGTTAGCCAATATCGTGATTCTCCCGTCTCTTCATGATGCGTGGCGTAGCGTCTTAGGAACCGCTGGTGCCCCTGCCGGCGAACATCGACTGATTCCTGACATTCTTTCACGATGAGCCGCATCCAATTCGAAGCGACTACGCGGACTTTGTTTGTCTTTTCACTCTGCTTCGACCTGCTCCTGCCGATGCTTTGTGATGTGTTTCGAAAAGCACGAGTTGTTTTGCAGCGGGAGTTTTATACGCTTCGTTTTCCTGAGTACACTCCAGCAAGCCCTGAAAACTGTCTTGAATAGGTTTTGAGATAATGCATATTCGCCCCCTGATGACGTTTCTTCTCATGGCACTCTGTTTAACAACTGTCAGCGCCAAAGACCTGCTAGTCGAAGCAGAGAGCTTTAGCGACGCCGGCGGCTGGAGTCTGGATACGCAATTCATCCGCGAAATGGGTTCGCCGTACATGCTGGCCCACGGCTTGGGTAAGCCGGTGGCGGATGCGTCCACAACCGTCGAATTCCCCGAGATCGGCACATACAAAGTCTTTGTGCGAACGAAAGATTGGGTCGCACGATGGAAGGCAGAAGGTCAGCCCGGACGGTTCCAGATCCTTGTCGATGGTAAGCCGCTGAGTGAAACGTTTGGAACAACCGGCGCTGAATGGAATTGGCAACCCGGTGGCTCCGTCGAAATCAACCAAAAATCTGTCACTTTAAGTCTGCATGATCTGACCGGCTTTGATGGTCGCTGCGATGCCATCTATTTTACAAAAACAGAAATACTGCCTCCGAACGATAAACAGCCGTTGTCAGACTGGCGACGCGAACAACTGGGTCTCAAAGCCGAACCCACCAGGCGTGATGGTTATGATCTGGTCGTTGTCGGTGGCGGATACTCCGGAATGGGAGCAGCGATTTCTGCCGCGCGCATGGGATGCAAAGTGGCCTTGATTCAGGATCGTCCGGTGTTGGGCGGCAACGGCAGCAGTGAAGTTCGAGTTTGGGCGATGGGCCATATCCGGCGAGGCAAGTTTCCTCGCATCGGCGAGATCATTGAAGAATTTGCCGACCATGCCACCAAGTCCCCCGGCCGTGCGGAGGAGTTTGGGGATGACCTGAAGGAAGCGATCGTCACGGCAGAAATGAACATCGATCTGTTTCTGAATCACCATGCATATGCCGTTAAGACGGAAAATAACCACATCGTTTCTGTGACGGCATTTAACACTCGCACCAGCGAGCATTCTCAGTTCTTTGGCAAGTTGTTCGCCGACTGCACGGGCCACGCCACGATCGGATTTCTCGCCGAGGCCGATTGGGAAATGGAAGATAAGGGCCGCATGGGTATGAGCAACATGTGGGCCTGGGATGAAGCGAAAGAATCAACCACATTCCCGGAAACGCCGTGGGCTCTGGACCTGAAAATGGACGACTTTCCCTACCCGCGTGATCATCATGGGCAGTGGTTCTGGGAAAGTGGATTCGACAAAGATGCCGTTGGCGATTCCGAGAGCATTCGTGACTGGAATCTGCGTGCCGTGTACGGCGCCTTCAACGCCATGAAGAATCGTGACGGTGCGGACCAACACAAAACAGCGATTCTGACGTGGGTCGCCTTCATCGGCGGGCCGCGTGAGTCGCGACGCCTGATGGGCGATTTGATCCTGACTCAGGATGACGTTGTTTCGAAGAAAGAATTCGAAGACGGTTGTGTGCCGAGTACATGGTCGATTGACCTGCACTATCCCAAGGATCAGTACGCGAAGAAATTCCCGGACAACCCGTTCATCAGCATCGCCGTTCATGACCAGCGAATTGATCGACAATACGGCTATCCAATTCCCTATCGCTGTTTCTATTCTCGCAACATCGACAACCTGTTCATGGCCGGTCGAAACATCAGCGTCACACATGAAGCGCTGGGTACCACTCGCGTTATGAAAACCTGCGGCATGATGGGCGAAGTCGTTGGTCGAGCTGCCAGTGTTTGCGTCTATAACGAGTGTTCGCCTCGCGAAGTTCACGATCGATATCTGGCGCAGCTGATTGATCTGCTGAAACTTCCGGGCAAGGCAAGACGTAATACGGTTTACGAAAAGATAACGATCCCGGAAGATGCAATGAAACTCGCAGGACCACTTGGACCAGCATCGGGACTTGATCCTGAAACACTCGGCGGCATCGTCGTTGATGATAAGGAAGCTGAAAAGAGCGGTGATTGGACGGAAGGCACCGGGCTGAAAGGTTACGTTGGCTATGGCTATGTGTATTCGTCTGACCAGAAAGCAACGATTCGATTTCCTTTTGAGATTCCAGATGCTGGTTCGTACGACGTCCGAGTTACCTACCAGCCGCACGAAAACCGTGGCAAACATGTGCGTGTCGTGCTGACGATCGATGATCAGTCCACTGAAACAACGATCGACATGACCAAAGCCGCCCCGCTGGAAAATGGATTCATGTCACTGGGAACCATCAAGGCAAAGCCGGGATCAAAGGGTACGGTTGATTTTTTTGCCAAAGGTGCCAACGGAAACGTACACGCCGATGCGGTGCAAATCCTGCCTGCGACGAAGTAGACCAAAAGAAAACGGAGTCACTGAGCCTTTTTCAATTTATCTCGTGCCTTTTGTGAGTTTTTGTGGCTGGCAAAATCCCAAAGCCATCGGTTCGCCTGGTTCGGTTTGTGCGTGTGATGATATTGGCATCTGTCGTCGCCTGCATCCACGTGCAACATGATCGCTTTACGCAACGGCAAATCGCACAGGCCAGATGGTCAGATGTGCTTCCCGTGATTCGGGAGGTGCTGCCGGATGCGGCATCCGTCTCCGAAAGCAGCAAAGTGGCTCTGGCAAAAGTGGTTGATTTGGAAGGCAGGGAACTGGGCTTTGCCGTCAGAACATCGCCAGTTGCGGATCACATTCTCGGATTCTCCGGACCGACCGATGTGCTCCTGGTGCTTGATCAGCAGCTGGCCCTTGTCGCTGCGAAAATTTTGTCCAGCCGAGATACGCGAGACCACGTTGACAAGGTGGTGCGGGACTCAGTGTTCATGCATTCAATCGCTGGCAGATCGCGTGTGGAACTTATGGATCTGAGCGATGTTGATGCGGTCTCCGGCGCGACGTTGACAAGTTATGCGATTCTGGAATCGATTCGGTTCCGACTGGCAAACGCTGAATCTCCCGAATCCGACGTCTCTGCCGTAACGTCGCTGAAATTTCCTCGACCGCCGCGTCTCAATGATGTCAAACTGCTTTACAGCGATGCTGCGACCATCGAGCCGATTGCGGGCAGCAACCTGCAATGGCAGGCGCTCGATGCCAAGGGCAGTGTTCTAGGGAATCTTTGGCGTGCATCGCCAGCTGCGGACAACAACATCGGCTATCAAGGCCCGACGGACTTGTTGATCGCCGTGGATGCCAATGAACTCGTCACCGGGATCGCCATCGGTGAAAGCTATGACAACGAGCCCTACGTCGGTTATGTTCGTGACGACACATACTTCCGAAACCTGTTCAACGGTCAAAGCCCCGCAGTTCTGGCGGCCCTGGATGCGGGCACCATCGAAGGCGTCTCTGGTGCTACGATGACAAGTCAGGCCGCGGCCAAATCGCTGCAACTGACGGCTCAGGCTTTTATCGACCAGCCAAGATCGTCCAAAAACAAAACGACTTCAGTCGAAACAGCCCAAACGTCAACAAACGATTTCCAGCTGGCAACGCTGTTTACTTTTCGCAATCTCTCAACCATATTGATCACGTGTTTCGGTATTTTTATCAGCCTGACACATCTGCGTAGCCGTCGGTGGTTGCGAGTTACGTTTCAATGTCTACTGATTGTCTGGCTGGGCCTGCTGAACGGGGACATGGTGTCGCAGGCATTGCTGTTGGGCTGGGCTCAAAGCGGTGTCCCATGGAAAAATGCCTTTGGGCTGATGTTTCTGACAATTGCCGCCTTTTCAGTTCCGATCTCAACAGGACGAAACGTGTACTGCTCGCATCTGTGTCCCCACGGAGCCGTGCAGCAGCTACTCCGCAACCGAATTTCGTGGCAGATGAAACTTTCCGCATCGACCCGACGGTGGTTGAGTCGCATTCCGGCAATTCTCATCGCATGGGTCGTCGCGATCGGTATGCTGCATTTGTCTTTCAGTGCGGTTGATATTGAACCGTTCGACGCGTGGCTCTGGAGTATCGCTGGTGTCGGCACAGTTGTGGTCGCGATCGTCGGACTCATCGCGTCGTTATTTGTGCCGATGGCCTACTGCCGTTACGGCTGTCCCTCGGGCGCATTGTTGAACTACGTCAGCCATTCCAGTGGCAAAGCGTTCAGTCGCCGTGATCTTGCCGCAGTGGTGCTCCTCATCGCAAGCGTGGCAATCTTGATCTGCGATTGAGCTGCAGACAGGAATTGATGCTGCTTCGAGTGCTATTTCAGAAATCGCAGAATTCCTGCGAAACTTTTCGAATCTCACGGTGTTCACGGCCGCGGCAGCGATGCGCAACGTATCCGCCCATAAAAATGTGCCACAGGAACGGGGCCGATTGATTCTGAACTTCCGTGTTTGCAGGCTTCGGTTGAACAGATTAATCGACCCCGTTCATGTGGCACAGCTGTGGCAGCGTATCCGAAATCTGTAGGCAATTTCCAGCCAATCAGAAAATGCTTTGCCCTTCTTTTGACATCTTTCCGGGCTCCACTGCGGTGATCGCAGCGTCTGAGCCAGGTTTGCCTTTGGTCGAATACTTGAGATTCGACTCAATTCTGGCCGCAGACTTTCGAGCTTGCTATACTCCAGCACTGGCAGATCTCTGTCTGTCGCAAGCCCCAAAACGATTTTCCCACCCAATACAGGCCTGCCATGAAAACCACGCATTGCCAGCGATTTCGACTTGCCGCTCAAAACCGTCGCGACATGTTGCAGAATCTTGCCTGTGGATTTGGGTCCGCGGCGATGGCTCATCTTTTCGCGTCGCAGGCCTGCGCGTCGGAGTCTGCGGATCGAAACGTTGATGCTGCATCCGGACTGGCCCCGAAACCAACACACTTCGATCCTAAGGCCATGAGCGTCATCTTTCTTTATATGGACGGGGGAGTTTCACAGGTCGATTCTTTTGACCCCAAGCCAGAACTCGAAAAATGGAATGGTAAGCCCTTTCCAACAAAGATTGAGCCGACTCAATTCAACAACATTGGCAACACGCTTGCCAGTCCGTGGAAGTTTCAGCAGTATGGTCAGAGTGGAATTCCAGTCAGCGATCTTTTTCCTCACGTCGCGCAGCATGTCGACGATCTGGCCGTGATCCGATCGATGACTTCTGATTTCCCGGAACACACCAATGCAAATTACTTTATGCATACCGGTTCTGGATTGCAGGGCAGGCCGTCGATGGGAGCCTGGTTCGGTTATGGCCTTGGAAGTGAATGCCAGGATCTGCCGCACTTCGTGGTTCTGAACGGCGGACTCATTCCTCCCGGAGGTCTCGATAACTTCGGCAGCGGTTTTTTGCCGGCAAGTTATCAGGCGTCTGTGTTCCGCATCAACGGTCCTCCTGTGGCTGATATCAATCGTCAGGAACCCAGCGACGAACTTCAAAAACGCAAGCTGGCATTGATTCGTAAACTGGATCAACAGGCGTCTGAGAGATTTGGCCACGACGATCAGGTGGAATCGGCCATTCGGAATTACGAACTCGCTGCAAAGATGCAGCTCGCTGTCCCGGACCTGATGGATCTGAATGACGAGACACGCGAGACTCAGGAAATGTACGGCATGCATGATGAGTTCCAGAACACTAAGATCTTTGGAAAGCAATGTCTGCTGGCACGGCGATTGGTCGAACGCGGTGTGCGATTTATTGAACTGACGTGCCCCGGTGGAAACGGTGATCGCTGGGATCAGCATTCGAACCTTCTGGACGGCCATACGAAAAATGCCAAAACTGTTGACAAGCCCATCGCTGGCCTGCTGGCAGATCTGAAACAGCGCGGCCTGCTGGAAAAAACTCTGGTGGTCTGGTCAGGTGAATTCGGACGGACACCGTTTGCTCAGGGCAACGATGGCCGCGATCACAATCAATATGGGTTCTCGGTCTGGATGGCTGGCGGGGGTGTTCGAGGCGGAACGATCTACGGTGCCACGGATGAATTTGGCTACAAGACAATCGAAAACAAGGCCGAGATTCACGACCTGCACGCAACAATGTTGCATTTGATGGGCATAAATCACGAAAAACTGACCTACCGGTTCAGCGGGCGGGACATGCGCCTGACGGATGTGCACGGCGTTGTCCTGAAAGATGTACTCGCCTAGTTGGACCCACCCGGCGAATTTGAATCAGCAAAGAACTATGGATTACTTCACGCGGGAAATTCGTGGAATCGCACAATAGATTGCAATGCAGCGGAATGTTGATGCACTATAAGTCGCGTCGGTCTGCAATCTCCTGAGTGAAAAACAACATGCGTTACGAACACGTCTGCATCGAATCTGTCGCCCATACACTGCCGCCACATGTCGTGACGTCTGACGAGATTGAACAGCGACTTGCTTCCGTCTATGAGCGGTTGTCGCTGCCTGCAGGTCGGCTGGAATTAATGACCGGCATCCGCGAACGACGTTTCTTCGATCCCGGCACGCTGCCTGGTACGATCAGTATTCAAACGGCTCGCTTGGCGGTGGAAAAGTCCGGTGTCGATCGACGTCATTTCGGAGCCCTGATTCACGGTTCCGTTTGCCGCGATCAGATGGAACCCGCGACAGCGGCTCGTGTTCACGATGGCGTCCAACTCCCCGCCACATCGCTTGTCCTTGACGTTAGTAATGCATGTCTGGGACTTCTCAACGGTATGCTGCTGATTGCTGACCAGATTGAACTGGGGCGGATTCGAGCTGGCGTTGTGGTTGGCACTGAAAGCGGTCGCGATCTGGTGGAAGGTACGATTGACAGCTTACTGCACGACACGACTCTCACGCGACAAAGTATCAAACCGGCATTCGCTTCGTTGACGATTGGTTCCGGCTCGGCCGCCATCGTGTTATGCGATCGAAAACTTAGCAGAACCGGACATCGCCTGCTGGGCGGATCCTTTCTGTCAGACTCCTCTGGCCATCGCCTGTGCGCCGGGGGAGTGGAATCAGCGAAACACGGTGACGGACGGCCTCGGATGGAGACCGATTCCGAAGCATTGCTGCATGCCGGGATCAAACTCGCGGAAAAAACCTGGAGCCAGGCCAAGTCAGTTCTGAGCTGGCGAAACGAAGACGTGACGCGTGTCTTCACTCATCAGGTGGGTAAACAACATCGCACACTTTTGATGGAACGACTGCAGCTTAATCCAGCTCTGGATTTTCCAACGGTTGAACTGCTCGGAAACACTGGCGCTGCCGCACTGCCAATGGCACTGTCGATGGGGCTGGAGCGAACTCCGCCGACTGCAGGCGACCGATTGGCGTTGCTGGGGATAGGCAGCGGACTAAGCTCCGTGATGCTGGGAATCAGCTGCGGTTGATGCACAGCATGCAAATTCCCGTCGGCCATCGAAAATATTAACCTACGAAGCGCGACCTTCGGTGGAAACGCGAGTACCGATGCGTTCGCCTGCAACTGCACGAGCGATATTTCCGACCTTCTTGTAGTTGAACACGATGATGTCGATATTGTGTTCCATGCAATGGTGCATCGCCTGAGCGTCCATCACCTGAAGATTCTGAGCGAGCACATCGCGGAAAGAAATATCGGTGTACCGAATGGCATGCGGATTCTTCATTGGGTCTTCAGAATAAACTCCATCAACCTTGGTGCCTTTCAATACAACGTCTGCATCAATTTCGCGGGCTCGCAACGCAGCGGCGGTGTCTGTCGTCACAAACGGACTGCCCGTACCTGCCGCCAGAATAACAACTCGGCCTTTTTCCAAATGACGCAGACAACGACGACGGATAAACGGTTCAGCGACGCCTTCCATGCGAATGGCGCTCTGTAGCCGAGTTGCGACGCCGACACTTTCCAGAGCGTCCTGCAGAGCCAGGCCATTGATCACAGTTGCCAGCATACCCATGTAGTGAGCAGTTGATGGAACGATTTGTTCGCTGATATCGGCAAACTGTTTACCTCGCAGAATATTGCCGCCGCCGCATACGATCGCCAACTGCACACCATCTTTTACGACGTCCCGAATCTGCTCTGCGACGGAAGTCAGTTCAGTCATGCTGATGCCGGATTCGCCCTCACGACAAAAACTCTCGCCGCTGATCTTCAACAGAACTCGTTTGTAAGCTGGACGCAGAGCGGAAACCGACATAATTGAACTCCTGAATGATTTTCACAAAGACGGAAGTCAGAAAAGCCCGTCATCTGAATCCAGATGACGGGCTTCGTAAAAACACAAGGTCACACCGGCAAAGTGCAACATGTCTACGCCTGGTTGGCTTCTCCAACTTTCCAGCGATAGAACTTAACGGCTTCTGCGCCGGCTTCTGACAGTGCCTGGGCAACAGTCTTGCTGTCGTCCTTCGCGAACGGCTGCATCTGCAGTACGCCCTTTTCCGCGTAGAACACTTTCATACGGCCATCAACCATCTTATCGATGATGTTTTCTGGTTTCTTTGATGCGCGAGCTTCCGCAACCAAACGGTCGCGTTCTTCCTTCACGATCGAAGGTTCCAGGTCCTCTGGATTTGTGACAGCAGGATTGATCGCCGCAACGTGCATTGCAACGTCTTTCAGGATGTCGCTGAATTTCGAAGTCGCTGAGGCAACGAACAGCACGCCGGTCTTGTAGTCGTGATGCACGTAACCGCCAACAGGGCCTTTCACACGAACGATACGATTTACGACAATCTTCTCGCGAATCTTATTGACGATTTCTTCGTACTGTTCCTGGAACGTCTGGGTTGCCCCGGCGCCCTTTTGAGCCATCAAAGCTGCAACGTCGGCAGCTCCCGGTCCGGACAACAACTGATCCGCCATTGCCTGGCCAAACTTCTGCATGACTTCGCCGGTGGCAACCGGAGAAGATTCGCACTGAATCTCTACCATTGCTGCTTCCGAGCCATCTGGTTTTGATGCGATAAAAATGCGACCTTCGCCGGTGACGTTGTCTGCCCGCTTTTCCTGCACTTTCTTGAACATTTCCCGCAGAATCTGCATGGCTTTGGCTTCGTCGCCGCCAGCTTCTGTCAGCGCCTTTTTGCACTCCATCATTGGAAGGTCAGTTTTTTCGCGAAGCGCCTTGACGGCTGCGGCTGTAATTTCCGCCATTGAAATCTCCCTGGTCTGCGATCGTCGACACGTCAGTGCCTGTTATGACACGTTTCGATCGGATGTGTTAACAAGAGTTTGTTGAGAATTTATGAATGGACAACAGATGATCCGGAATACGGCGGCCGGGTCTTGTTCCGAGGCCGAAACCTCGGAACAAGTCCGATCAATGCACACCGTATCACGATTCAACACAAGGCCGACTACCGAATTGACGGAACAGCCTTTGGTTCGTTCGGATCCATTGGTTCATCTGATTTCTTGCGAGGATCATCAGGACGCATGCTGCGGCCCTGTTTGATCGCGTCAGTCAGATGCTGAATGATCAGCCGAATCGAACGCAGGCTATCATCGTTGCCTGGAATCGGCAGATCGACCATATCCGGATCCGCGTCGGTATCGAGCAGCGCTACGATTTTGACGCCCAACAGACGTGCTTCGTGAACTGCGTTCTTTTCTTTCGTCGGGTCAACAATCACCAGACATTCCGGCAGGCGATTCATTTCTCGCATGCCGTTCAGGTTGCGGTAAATCTTGCTGTACTCGCGGTTCAAAGTTGACTGCATCTTCTTGGAGTAGTTCTTGATCTCGCCGGTTGAACGGAGATTCTCAAGTTCTTCCAGTCGCTTCAGACGCGTACGAATCGTACGAAAGTTCGTCAGCGTACCGCCGAGCCAGCGCTCTGTGCAGTAAGGCATCTTGCAGTCTTCAGCCAGTTCTTCAATCGCTGCACCAGCCTGACGCTTAGTGCCGACAAACAGGATCAAATAAGTAACCCACACCACTTCAATCAGCAGGTCGATCGGCCA
>JANOZG010000470.1:0-2005 GCA_031429275.1 Planctomycetota bacterium | reverse complement strand
CCGCAGCTGTCGCCATGGTGACTTTGCCCGAAGGAAGTCTGGAACAACAATCGGAACTATTGCATTTTGTGCTCAGCGGCGCGGTACGAGAATTGACAGCAGCGAATGCTGTTTTGGTTGGTGGACATACAACAAACGGCGACGAACTCTCCGTCGGATTCACGGTTTTCGGGAGTGCTCCCACGATCAGTCGTGAAGCATCTGAGATGCGTGGGGCACTTCCCCTCAGCAAAGCGAATCTTCGACCAGGGCAACTCCTGATTCTTACGAAACCAATCGGCACCGGAGTCATACTGGCGGCAAATGAACGACACCTTGCGGAGGGCAGATCCGTAACTTCCGCGATTTCCATGATGCTGAATTCGAATCAGCGTGCGTCCGCCATAGCCAGCGAAGCAGGCGTTGCAGCAGCAACTGATGTCACTGGGTTTGGTCTGGCGGGACATTTAACTGAAATGTGCCAGCAGTCCGGTGTGTCTGTCGAACTCAAGTTGCGAGACATTCCTCTTTTACCCGGGACTTCCGTTTTGATTGCGGACGGAATTCGCAGCTCGCTGCACGATGAGAACATGGCCGCTGTGGAGGATTTCTTAATCAACTGCACAGCCGTCGACCAGCAGAACGATGTGTTTTTGCGAATGCAGGCGATCTTTGATCCACAGACCTCTGGCGGCTTGCTTCTGGGCGTCGAAAACTTGGCGGCAAATCAAGTCGTATTAGAACTGATTGCAGCAGGATATCCCGACGCCGCAATCATTGGATCGGTCACGGATTACAGCACGACCGTCAAAATCAGAATAATCAACTGAATTCATTAAACACTGACAACCGCCTCCCTGATTTTTTAGCAAGAGGTGATTTGCCGACCAAAACTGCAGTGTGGGCCACAGGGCGCTGACACGTACTGATCAGCGACAAAACGGGTGTGCCTGTTGTTGGAGAGACGTGACTATGGTCAACGCATTTCAAGTGTGGACACGAGAGTTTCAGCATTTGATCGAGCAGAAATTCAACACGATGTCACCGCAGGACTATTGCATCATGCTCGTGTTTTGTATCTCAATTGGGTTCGTGCTGCTTCGAGGAAAAAACTGAACACGGCCGAAGTGACGTCTACCACAAGAATTATGACTTTGCCTCGTTTTCGATCGGCGTGATTTTGGATTTGGCTGACATTCGTCTGACTCCGACGCTTGTGTCTTCCAAATTACCACCAAAAACCGAGTTCGTTACTGGACTGGACCTGGGCTGTTGAAAATGTTGTCGGCCGAGTTTTTAGGCTAACCGGGATTAATCGTTGCAGATTCTTTGTAGGCTGTCGTTCTTCGGGAGGTCAGAGTAGTCCCGAGATTGTCACTAACCCATGTGTTCATTTGGTTGACGGACACGGATGACAGACTTGTGCGGACCTGAGCGGCGGTCCAGTCGATGATCAGCGTGGGAAGGGTGGCGAGCAGACTGGTGATTTATCCCAGCGGGTATTCAATTCAGCGACCAAGGGAACGTTGTCGCGAATCTTGCTTCGCTGAAACGATCGTTCCGGTTTCTGCTCCGCAACCACGTCCTGCTTTCCATCGTTGCGTACCAATTGCTGCGACTGCCGAATCTGCGTAAGACGATGCGTTGGTTGATAGAAGAGACCCGTTGAAACCACAGGTTCTTCCTGCCAGCTGAAAGCCAGACCTAAAGCAACACAGACCTATGAGGCAACAGCGGACATCGCGGGTATAGCTCGCATCGGCAGATTCTGTTGATGTCACTCCATCGATTCGCAGTCGGCTGTTCTACGTCTATGATTCGCAATCAGTTCCGCATGTTTGAGCCATCACTGGCAACAACGGTTGGCCTGAATTTGGCAGACCTTTTATACTTCGTGGATACGACGCACCATTTTTGGCGTAGTCGATCCCGACGAGCATTTCGCTGGCAGCTCGTACGGATTGTTTTCCAAGATGCATGTACGATGCCATGTGAGACTGGCAGAATTCAAACTTTGCCATGCCCA
>JANOZG010000469.1:0-2328 GCA_031429275.1 Planctomycetota bacterium | reverse complement strand
CGTCGCAGATGAGCCGCGAACTGGTCTCTCGCAAAGCCGCCCGGGACTACACGACTCAGGAAGCCGACCTGCAGGAATCAGATCTGCCGTATCTGGAAAAAGTCCGCCGTTGCTACCTGGCTCTGTCACACAGCCGTCTCGACTGGCGCACTGTCCACGGCCTTAACGATGATGGAACGTTAAAGTCGATCGATGTCGTGGGTGATGAGATTCTGGAGATTGTAAAGCAACACTTGCCGTAAAAATGGCGGTTAGGCAGTCGCAGATCTTTTTTGCTTACGATGTCTGCGATGATTGCCATGGTGTGATGCCGAATGTATTCTCCCCAACACCGTTCCCATTCACATCTCGCTTCTGTTCTTTCTGAAAACAACAACATGTCAGTTCCGGTCGCCAAGGCGTTAAAAACGAAAGCGGTTTCCGGATCGCGAAAAGCGATTTCGGTTTGCATATTGCTGGCCGCGATCATCGTGCTTGCGATTGAACTGCGAGCGGGGCTTGGGCAATCGCGTTCGGCAAAACAGTTGGCATCGATATCGAACGAGGGATCGTTCAACAACGTCTTGTTGGCTGATGCTCAAAAGATGCTGTCCTTGAGCCCACAGGCGACCGTGATTCGTGAAAACAGAATTGAGAAGGTTGTCCACTATCGATGGGGCAGCCTGCTGCGTTCGTTGCTGGGTCAACCAGAAGCCGATTTATTCCTGGTTTCAAGCGCAACTGAACCTTCCTACGCCATCGCCTACTTCACTGACAGTGAGGATGCGCAATCCGGTTTGTTTGGTGATGCGGCATTGATCGAGTATTCAATTGAAGAACCACCGGTGGACAATGACAACCCGCTGAATCTGCCAGATGCCCCGGTTGAAGTCACTGTTCCTGATGCGAAGGAACCCGTCGCAGAAACCGCCGGCCAGAACTAGCAATCGCAGCAATTATGAACAGGACGTCACGCAGCGGCGTCCGATTCATCATCCTCGTCTTCGACGATTTCAGCAATCGCCGGCAAGGTGCGTTTACGACGGAGTGATTCGTAGTTCGGCAGATCTTCAAGACGGTAAAGACCAAACATCGTTAAGAATTGTTTTGTCGTGATGTAAAGAAACGGGCGCCCTAAAGAATCGTCTTCGCCGCCGACTTTGACTAAACCACGATCCAGCAATTGACGAATCATGTCCGATGCCTGAACGCCGCGAATCGCATCCACGTCGGCTCGCGTCACCGGCTGCTGATACGCAATAATCGTCAGCGTCTCCATCATCGGAGCCGATAGTTTCATTTCCGCCTGACGATTGTGCAGTCGATCCAGCCAGGGCGACAGTGAAGCCCGTGTCATAAAAGTGTAGCCCGCAGCCGTCTGTTCAATGCGAAAGGCCGATCTTGTCCGATCGTAACTGTCATTTAAGACCTGAATAAGCTGTTGCACTTCCTTGTGGTCAATCAACCTCGCCACCTGCGCGAGTTTTTTGGCAGGTGTTGCACCTTCCGATATCAGAAGAGCAGCTTCAAGTCGCGCGATGCGTGTGGAGCGAACAAGGCCACCGTCAGCCAGCCTCTCCAATGAAGCCATTGCAGATCGTCTGGCACGGAACAGCCGACTCAACCAGCGAAGACGTTCACGCTCAGGTCGTTTCTGTTCGAATGTCGCAGCGCAGACGGATCGATTAAGATTCTGTGACGTTGCCAGTCTGTTGAACGATGATGCCCACATTCTTGTCAGACTATTGTGGATTCTGCTGTTGCCAACGCTTCACTTGCTGAAGGACATCCTCAGCACACTCATCACGACTTACACCAACAGCTTCAAATCGAATCCGAGTCTGTTCAGAATCACCACGAAAAAAAACGGCCAGACCCACAGGTTTTTTATCACCTGCGGCAAACCAAAGCGTCTTCAAAGCCCCCAACGAATTCAACTGTTCGACGATTTTCTTCGCATCTGCTTTTTCAGCATGAACTTCGGCATCGCTTGTTGATTCTGAACGTGTAATACGCGACTCGTCATGGGCGGAACTGCCATCCATGAAAGGATCTGATGATGTCATGGGGGGACGACCAAATCGCGTCTCAGATGATTCACTGCGACCATTGGCCGTTACATCCATCTCGTCCAACAATCCTTTTTCAACGGATTCTTGTCGATTCGCATCCCGCTCATTCCGGCGTTTGTCAGTCTCTTGCGGCTCTTTTTTGAATGCCCCGGACGATTCGACGCCAAAATCTTCGAAGTCATCAAACATCGCATCGACGTCATCAACTTCGGCAGCATCAAGTGGGGCTGTCGAAACTCCGGCCTGGCCAGGCGGGCGCAACAACGCCACCGCTGGC